>URYB01000314.1 GCA_900552085.1 uncultured Lachnobacterium sp. | reverse complement strand
AGAATATCTCCGTATGATGCGCTGCTTTTATCGCTTCGTTTTTCTTCGAGACGCTTTTGGGCTTCTTTCTTCTCTTTGATGCGTTTTTGCTTATGCATCTCCTGAATTTTTTTCTCCCAGGTATCTCTCTTATCCTTGTCCAGCTTCGTTTTTCCGCGCGACTCATCCCCGTTATCGTCTTCCGTGATCGACCAGCCGCTCACACTGCCGTCCGCATTGATGATCGTTCCTGCCGCTTTCACATGAGAACCGGCAGGTGCCCAGTCCATGGCGCCGGTCGAGATCAATTTTGCGCAATCATAGATCAAAGCCTCATACTCGATCCGCTTGTCCGGATTATTCTGCATCTGTGCCAGAATACTCGGTGCAATCTGAATATTATTCGTACCTTTCTGCGAAAAAGCCTGCGTGTTCGTCGAGAGATTCATGCCCGGGTAGCGATCCGAAAGTCCCTTTAAGATTACGGATGCTCCACTGTCCGCTTTCGCTTTTGCATAACTCAGTGCCGCTTCCGACACCCAACTGTTTCCCACTTTTACTTCCATGTTTTGCCTCCTGCATCAGGAAATTCTCCCAAAATTCTTTTGAATCCGGGATTGATAATGCATCCTCTTTATCAAACTGTGCAAGATACTCCATCACTTTCTCTTACACCGCTTGTCGTTTCCCCCATAAGCATGACTTCCTGATACTTTGACATTGCCATGCTTTCCATCTCCTGCGCGCGTTTCGCGACACGAAGAATCGTCTGATCATCCGTTTGCAGCAATTTCGTCCAGTTTTTTTCGTGCTTGGCTTCTTCCCCGGTAGAAACCTCGTTTCCTTCGTCTCCACTGCCTGCCACCGCGTCCCCGGAACCGCCTGCTGCCACATTAAGCGCCGCTGCGGAAGCGGCAGTCGTTTTCATGGCAGGCTCAGCCTCTGCCGCGGCTTTTTTAGCGGCTTCCTCTTGCAATTCTTCCTGCAGTTTCAGACGTTCCTTAAAGGCATCGATATATTGATCCATGCCTTCAAGCATCTTGTCCCACTCTTCATCCGTCATATCGCGCCAATCCGTGTCTTCCCGCAATTTCTGCGCGGTAATCTCATGTGCTTCCTGATATTTCTTCATGACTTCAGAAATATCAGGCTTTTCTGTTTCCGCATCGGATGAATCTCTTTTGCTTTTGGTAAGCATATCATAATTCTGATAGCTTTGATTACCAAAAGGATTCACTTGTGCAATACCCATTTTTCTCCTTTCCGCGGTCAATCTGTCAGTCATGACCGCACCGCTGTCCGGAAAGGTCCCAGCGGTAATAAGTAATTATTTGCAAAAAAAGCACTGTCCCTCAAAAATTTTGAGATACAATGCTTCCATGCTTCTATTATATCGGCACATATTGTAAAATACTTTAATGTTCTATCACAATATTTAATCCAAACCTTCCCCAAGCACTCCCATTCCCTTGCGGTCTGCAAGACTCTGCGCGCCTTCTTTTACCTCGTCTCTACTGTAATCATGTGCCTCAAGGAATTCTTCCGGAAGTTCATTCAGATAATCATAAAACCCCAAAGCCACCTCGAATGTTCCTTCTTCATCACGGTCCAACTCCTCATATAGTCTGTTTTCCGCCTCATTGATTTTTCCAGCATCCACCATAGTAATCAGGCGCGCATACAAACTGTCTGCTGCCGTATAATTGTCTTCCTGCTGATATTCATAAGTCGCTGTATTTTTTCCAAATAAAATTTTAGCAAGCATGCGTGTCATATCGCGCACCTGCCGCATAATAAAATCATTTTCGTATGCCATAATTTCTTTCCTCCATATATATTTTATATTTTACCACACAGGCTTAGACAACACTAGGAATTTTTCGTTTTATTTTATCGTGTAATCCCACAAATTTGACAATTAAATACAAAATACTTATCATAAAAACAAAAGCGCAAAGGACAGGTATTTTCATGACTCTTCAACAATTAAAATACATTGTAACTGTAGCGGAAACCGGAACCATTACCGAAGCCGCAAACCAACTGTACATTTCCCAGCCAAGCCTGACAAATGCCATCCATGAACTGGAAAAAGAAATGCATATCACGATTTTTCATCGCTCCAACAAAGGAATCCGTCTCTCAAAAGAGGGAGAAGATTTTTTAGGATATGCCAGACAGGTATTAGAACAGGCTTCCATCCTCGAAGACAAATATAAGAAAAATAATGGTGGAAAAAAGAAATTTTGTGTCTCCACACAACACTACTCTTTTGCGGTCAATGCTTTTGTGGATCTGATTCAGGAATACGGCCAGGAAGAATATGATTTCAGTCTGCGCGAAACACAGACCTATGAGATTATTGAAGATGTCGCTCATATGCGAAGTGAAATTGGCATTTTGTTTCTCAATGAATTTAACGAAACCGTACTGCAGAAAATTCTGAAATCCAATGATTTGAAATTTCACGAGCTTTATGTTGCCAAGCCACATGTATTTCTCAGCAGTCATCATCCACTGGCACAAAAATCTGTCATCACAAACGAAGAACTTCAGGAATATCCATATCTTTCTTTTGAGCAGGGAGAACATAACTCTTTCTACTTTTCTGAAGAAATCTTTTCTCCTTCTGAACGAAAGAAAAATATACGTGTACGTGACCGGGCAACCCTGTTCAATCTTCTGATTGGATTGAATGGCTATACAGTGTGCAGTGGTATCATTGACGAAAAGCTGAATGGAAGCGACATTATCGCCGTTCCACTGGCTGATGAAAATGAAATGCATATCGGCTATATCACACACCGCAAAGGCCTGCTCAGCCGTCTGGGTGAAACCTATCTCGCTGCTCTGCACAAGTACCTCCTGTCATAAGGAGGTACTCACACAAATCCCTTTATGGCAAAGTTTTCAAAAGTGAATATAGTTTTAAACTATGGCAAATACATCTTTTTTTATATTATACAGGAAACATCAAATGATATATAATACTTTCCAGCGCAATAATTTTAGAAAGATGGATAAAACAGATGAAAATATCAGAATTAAACAATAAGAAAAAAAGCCTGTCCTTTGAGATTTTTCATCCAAAAATGGATAGCGAATTAAAAAATATCGATGCCACTTTGGATATTT
>URYB01000313.1 GCA_900552085.1 uncultured Lachnobacterium sp. | reverse complement strand
TCTTGCCGTAGACAAGGAAACGGGGGAGAAGAAACTTGTCAATGCAAAGTCCTATAAGGCAGACGAAAACGGTACAATTTCGGTAAGTCTTCCAAAGGGATGTGCGTATGAGCTTGTTTCAGCAAAAGAGGTAGAGAAAGTCGAGAAGGCTGTTTTAAAAACTGTTAAAGTAAAGAAAACATCTGCTTCAGTAAAGAAAGGAAAATCAACAAAAATCCAGTTAAGCGGCAAGCTTGATATGGACAACGTAAAGAGTGTTATTTATACAACGACAAAGAAATCCGTTGTAAAAGTAGCAAAGAAAGGAAAGATTACTGCAAAGAAAAAGGGAACTGCAGTTGTAAAAGCAACCGTTACCTTAAAGAGTGGTAAGAAAAAGACCGTAACAATGAAGGTAAAAGTAAAGTAATTTCTAAACAATATATGAAATAAAAATAAACACCGGCAGATTGCTTGACGAAGTAATTTGCCGGTGTTATTATTTAACACGTGCAAATACTTAACAATGTTATGTAATTGAAAAACAAGGAGTGTAACTATGGAAACAAGAGATGATCTGTATGAGGATCTGTTCCGTGCCATGAATCAGTTTCATAAGCTGAAATTCAGTGACATGATGCAAAACATGAGCAAGGCAGACTTCATTGTGATGAATGTGATTATGAACAAGGGGAAAGAGGACAAGATGACGATCTCGGAGCTGGCGGCGATTGCAAGAATGCTTCCGTCAGCAATTTCAAGAACGTTAAAAGGTCTCGAGGAAAAAGGGTACGTGGAACGTACGATTAATAAACAGGATCGGCGGAATACTTATGTAGAACTTACCGAGGAGGGAAAAAAGCAGACGCGCGAGGTCAGACAGGTAATGCGTGGTTTCGGGAAAACTGTGATGGCAAAGTTGGATGAGCATGAAGTGAATGAACTGATCTTGTACCTGAATAACATTTACAGTATTGCAGAAAAGGAAATTGAGGCCAGAAAAATCAAGGACAGAAAGGAAAGAGAGCATGAGTAAGATTTTTAAAAATATGCTTCCCTATTGGAAAGCAGTCATAATTATCATTGCGCTGCTGGTTGTCCAGGCATGGTGTGACCTGTCACTCCCATCCTATACATCGGATATCATCGATGTGGGAATCCAGAATAATGGTGTGGAACATGTCGTGCCGGAAAAGATGACTGCAGATGAATTTGATACGGCGCAGTTTATTATGACGGATGAGGAAACGAATACATGGAAAGACATCTATGAAAAGAAAGATGATCTATATGTATTAAAAGAGTTATCCAATAAGGAACTGAACGATATTGATGACGAACTTACGCTTCCGCTCATTATGAATTATCAGATGCGTGCGATGGAAGTGGACACTTTTAAGGAGATGATCGCAAAGCAGATGGGACAGGATGCATCGGCTTTTGCTGACATGAGTGTGGAAGACATCGGTGCAATGATGCATGTGGAACTGAAAAGTTTTAAGCTGGAAAAAGAGGATGATGACGGAAACAAAGTCAAAGTCGACTGCGTGGATGTAAGACCGATATTTGCCAATATGCTGGCAAGCGGTGCGATGGACAAAGACCAGATCCTTTCCATGCGTGACACAATGGAGGATACCATCGATACGATGGGAAGCTCTCTGGTGAAATCCATGGGCATTGCCTATGCAGTGGCTGTAGATAAAGATGCGGGCGTGAATGTGGATAAGATTCAGAAATCCTATCTGCTCAGTACAGGACTGAAGATGGTCGGTATGGCACTTCTGATGGGGCTGGTTACCGTTCTTGTTGGATTCTTTGCATCACGTATCGGTGCAGGAATCGGTATGAATCTGCGTGATGGCGTGTTCAAACGGGTCGTTGGATTTTCCAATGCAGAGATGGACCGCTTTTCGACCGCGTCTTTAATCATACGAAGCACGAACGATATCCAGCAGATTCAGATGGTATCGGTGATGCTTCTTCGTATGGTTGCCTATGCACCGATCCTTGGTATTGGTGGAGTACTTAAAGTTATGCAGACCGGAGCCGGAATGGGCTGGATTATTGTTCTGGCAATTCTTGTGATACTCGGTTATGTCATGGTATTGATGTCTGTGACCATGCCAAAATTCAAACTCATGCAGAAACTGGTTGACAATATTAACCTGGTATCGCGTGAAATTCTTACCGGACTTTCCGTTATCCGCGCATTTGGCCGTGAGAAAAAAGAAGAAGAACGTTTTGACGGTGCGAATAAAGAGTTGACAAAGACTATGCTTTTTACCAACCGTGTCATGACATTTATGATGCCTGGTATGATGATGATCATGAATGTACTTACCGTAGGAATTGTATGGGTAGGTGCGCACAAGATTGATGCAGGAACGATGCAGGTTGGTGCAATGACCGCATTTATTACTTATGCAATGATGATTGTTATGTCATTTTTGATGCTGACAATGATGTCGATCATGCTTCCGCGTGCAGCTGTTGCAGCAGAGCGTATTGATGAAGTTATCCGCACAGAGTCTTCTATTCAGGATCCAAAGCATCCGGAAGAACTGACGGTACATGATGGTGTTGTTCGTTTCGAACATGTAAACTTCAGATATCCGGGGGCAGAGGAAGATGTATTACATGATATTGATTTCGTGGCAGAACCGGGAAAGACGACGGCAATCATTGGAAGTACCGGTTGCGGTAAATCCACGCTGGTCAACCTGATTCCGCGTCTCTATGATGTGACGGGGGGACAGATTACACTGGATGGCAAAGACATCCGCAATATTACGATGGCCGATCTGCGAGAGGAGATTGGTTTTGTACCACAGAAGGGTGTATTGTTTTCCGGAACGATCGCATCGAACTTACGCTTTGGTAAAGACGATGCAAGCGATGAGCAGATTAAAAAAGCGACAGAGATCGCACAGGCAACCGAGTTTATCGAGGCAAAAGATGATAAATATGATTCAGCGATTGCGCAGGGCGGAAGCAATGTTTCCGGTGGACAGAAGCAGCGGCTTGCGATTGCCAGAGCTATTGCAAAAGATCCGAAGATCTTTATTTTCGATGACAGTTTTTCTGCACTGGATTTGAAAACAGATGCGGCACTCCGCAAGGCACTTGCAGAAAATGTAAAGGACAGTACCGTGATTATCGTAGCCCAGCGAATCAGTACGATCCTTCATGCAGA
>URYB01000312.1 GCA_900552085.1 uncultured Lachnobacterium sp. | reverse complement strand
TAAGTCTATTGTACCACATTTCGATAATATCAACAACTTAATTTACGATATACTAGGAATACTTCAGTCTAGCAACAGCACTTCATAAATTCATAATTATAATTTCCAATTCACACGATATCTTTCATGTAACACAGAATCCATATTATTATCAACTAAAAAGAAATATATTTCATCCAAAAATTTATCTTTATCCTCCTTATTAATAACGAAATATTTATCAAATTCACCTTCTCCCTCAATACGAACATTTTCTATCGATACTAATTTTAAATCTTCTCCAAACTCCCATACTAACATAGGTATTGTTAAATTGAAACCTTTATAATTTATATATATTTCATCTTCTTCATTTACCTCGAAAATTTTTATTTTCAAATCAATATCTCTGTTAATATATATAATGTAATTTCCTTTATCTATTGTGTCCCATATCATACACAATCCTCCTTAATAAGTATCAAAATATTCATCATACAATCCAGTGCATGCATCCATTGCTGGATTTCCTTTCGTTGCTGATTTAATTATCTGTTCTGGTGTTCTACCATTTTGTATTAAATTTTCATATGAATTTTTTTCTGCCCTAGCCAATGCAGCATTATAACCATCCATATTTTTGATATTGCCATTAGAATCAATATATGCATTTATTCGTGATTGATTTCTATATTCATTTACCGCTCTAGCAATATCTTCTGTACTTGCTCCTTCTGCTTTCATATTTGAAACTATTTGTTGTGCAGCACCTTCATTTCTATTATGATAAGCTATTCTATCTTGTCTATACCCTTCTACCGCAATTGGATTGTCCCATTGTCCGTTGGTAAATGGAGCTAAACTGCCATCTTCTCTAGGTCGGTATCCATACACAGCATTAGGGTCTTCAATGGCATCCATTAGCACCTTAGGATTATCCGATGGATTATGCTTATACTTAAATCTTGTTCCACTACCACTCTTGACAGAGAGTCTTTCACTTATGGTTATGCAAGCATCCGCCTCTTGCCTATCATAACCACTGCTTGCCGATACCCCTATTGAAACTCCCAGTACCAGAATCAGACTGACAACCATCATCAGCAGATACTTCAATATTCTTTTATTCTTGATGACAGCCACCTCCAGTCTCTGTAATACTTTCAGCCACTGCCATTCTATCACAGCAAATTAGATACCGCTATACTTCTACGACATATACTTCAAAAAGTTTAACTAATCTCCAATTCCTAAGATGCTTCTTTCGTTACATCACAGGAATCTAATACCTTATCTTCCTTACTTTCAAGAGCTTCTGGCATCACATAAGCTGTCTTATTCTTAAGCATGGAATATATAACCTTAACCAGTTTTCTTGATATACATATCAGAGCCTGCTTCGAATTTTTACCTTCAAGAAGCTTTTCCTCATAGTAATTGCGGAAATATGGATTTCTTGGCTTACCACTCGGCGATATCTGTATCTGCTGAACTGCCAGATAGTAAATGGTCGCTTGCAGTCTGCGATTACCTTGCTTGGTAGCATAATCCCTATTCTTGCCTGCCGAACCATAAGGCATAGGTGCGATACCTGCATACTGAGCTAACTTTTCCGAACTTTTGAACCTTCTTATATCGCCAATCTCAGCTATAAGTTTCATGGACATGATTATCTTCATACCTGGCATTGTTGCAAGTGTAAGTCCAAGTTCCTTATACAATCTCTCAAGCTCTGAATCAATCTCTGCAAGCATTTTATCTGAATGCTGTATATCAGAAATGATACCCCTAGTTACGATGTCTCTGGAATCCTGATACTCACAAAGCTTTGATGCATCCGCTGATACAATATCATTGATGTTCTGACATACCTTTGTGGAGCACTTGTTATGACTGACAGGTAGCAGTTCTTCTCTGATATCATCTGCCGATACTCCAGTCAGATACTTCCGAGATGGATACATCTCGAAGAAATGAAGTGCTGTCGGTCTGGATATATCTTGGAAAAACTCTTTATAATACGGAAACGCTCTATGAAGTTGTTCGTGCAACTGATTAACAAGTCGAACACGCTGATTCATTATTGTATCCCTTCGATGCACTAACTGCTGAATCGACCAATATTCATCCAAAGGACAGGCATCTGGCAGTTTTACGAATTCATGTATACCTGCCATAGCGATTGCTCTCGCATCGTCCTCATCTGACTTGCGATACATGGCTCTATGCTTCGCTTGTCGATTAGATAATGCAGGATTGACATCTTTAACAATATAGCCTTTATCTATAAGCCATACAGCCAATGCTCTACCATATCCATAGGCATTTTCAAGACAATAGAAAGCCTCTGTATCTACCCCCTGTGACAGCTTTATCTTCTGAATACACTTCTTTACCTTGCGCTCCAACCTTGAAAAATCCGATGGAACATTATCAAATGTAATAGTCCCCAACTCTTTACCACAGCTATCTATTATCATAGCTGTATGAGTCAGCTTGTGCAGGTCAATACCTACATAAATAAAATCTTGTAATCTCATAATAAAAGAAACCTCCTTAACGAAAAACTGAAAGCCTCAACTGTTAAGTCGTGAACAGGATTTATGCATAGCAACCTAATCCGACAAGGGTGGAAAATTCATATATTTCTTGTCGGTCTCAAAGTGTCTGATACAGAACAGCACCGCCGACTTTACAGGAGCAAACAATCCCATACATGAATATGGGCAATCCTTGAAGGCTTACGAACTGCTCCAAAGATTGTGTGTGATGTTAACTCTGCCGAAACCACTATGCAAGTCATTTCTGCATAAAATCACACATAAAAAATAATTATTTTTCATAAGACGATTATACCAAACGCACTTTTTCACACATGCCCCACAGAAGCCTTATTTCATACACTTTGTGAGCGATTCAGAAGCCCAGATTTAACGATTACAGACAGGAATGGAGTAATTCGACAGGTTAATAGAAAACAAAGCAGATTAGAGAGCTTGTCAAGAACTTTTTTCAAAAAATTTGCAGGATGCCGACCACATCACAAAACAGCATACCCCAGAGCAGAGAAAAAGCTGTAGTTACCTGTTATCCAACAAGTAGCCTACAGCCTTTTCACTTTATCTTATATTTTCAGTTCGATATTACCTAAGTGATTATCGCTGTTTGTCAAGGTAGTTGTCAGTAAAATTCAACATTTTTTCGGGT
>URYB01000311.1 GCA_900552085.1 uncultured Lachnobacterium sp. | reverse complement strand
GACAACTGGTGGCATATCATCTTTCAGCAAATACAGATCAATCAGTACATTTGGCGAATCAAAGGCAACTGTAAACGTACTCTCTTCTCCTTTGTCTCCCGCCGGGACCACCGTCTTAATCTCATCAACCGCCAGTCCTGTCGGATACACATTCTGTAATTTTACCGGAAAATCCAATGACTTTGGACTTCTTACCTCTTCACCATCTTTTATCATCTTTGAAAACACTTTGACAATCAGAATGCTGTCTTTTTCAATTTCCCCTATTTTCATAACTCTTTTCCTTTACAGTTTGAATCTGTAACCAACTCCCCATATAGTTTCGATATACTGTGGTTTATTAGTGTTCATCTCAATTTTCTCACGGATTTTCTTGATGTGCACCGTAACGGTTGCAATGTCTCCAATGGATTCCATATCCCAGATTTCACGGAACAGTTCCTCTTTGGTAAATACATGATTCGGATTCTCTGCAAGGAACGTAAGCAGATCGAACTCTTTTGTCGTAAACTGCTTTTCCTCTCCATTTATCCACACACGGCGTGCCGTCTTGTCAATTTTAATTCCTCGGATTTCTACGATATCATTCTCCACAGCATTGCTTCCGATCAGTCTCTCGTAACGGGCAAGATGCGCTTTCACACGTGCGACCAGCTCACTTGGAGAAAACGGCTTGGTAACATAATCATCTGCGCCAAGGCCCAGACCACGGATTTTATCAATATCATCCTTCTTGGCTGATACCATAAGAATCGGTGTGTTTTTCTTCTCACGAATCTGCCTGCAGATTTCGAAACCATCCACTTCCGGCAACATTAAGTCAAGAATAAACAGATCAAAATCTTCGTTCAATGCACGGTCTAATCCGCTTTTTCCATCATTCTCAATTTCAACATCAAATCCGCTCAGTTCCAGATAATCCTTTTCCAGATCTGCAATCGCCACTTCATCCTCTACAATTAAAATTCTACTCATTTGCTACCTCCTGATATTTACGAATGACAAAATACATTGTTGTACCACTGTCCTCTTTGCTGGTTGCCCAGATTTTTCCACCGTGGTCCTCAATAATCTTCTTTACAATCGACAGACCGATTCCGCTTCCTCCAGTCGCAGAATTGCGGGATGCATCCGTGCGGTAAAAACGGTCGAAAATGTATGGCAGGGCTTTTTGCGCAATGGCCCGTCCGTTATCCTCGATCTCTACCTGTATGAAGTCCCCGACATCCTTAATGCGGATGTTGATGAACTTATCCGTCTTGTTCATATATTTCACAGAATTTCCAATAATATTATTGATCACGCGGCGAAGCTGCTCCGGATCTGCGATGATCATAGTATCTGCTGTAGCATAATTGAAATAAGACAGACCGATTCCTTTTGCCTCGAGATCAAGTCCGATTTCCTCCACACAGTCTTTGAAATATTCACACACATTGATTTTTGCAAAATCATATGGAATACGGTTCGTATCAATTTTTGAATATAAAGTCAGCTCATTGATAAGCGTATCCATCTCATTTGCTTTATTATAAATCGTACGAATATATTTATCTACTTTTTCCGGTGTATTTGCCACACCGTCCATGATACCCTCTGCGTATCCTTTGACAGCAGTAATCGGGGTCTTTAAATCATGGGCAATATTACTGATGAGTGCTTTGTTTTCCCGCTCATTGTTAATTTTCTCCTCGGCATTGTCTTTCAGACGCTGGCGCATCTCCTCAAACGTAACGCAAAGCTCACCAATCTCATCATCCGCTTTCACATCCATGGAAAAATCCAGATTGCCTTCTTTAATATTCTCCGCTGCGACCTGCAACTTTTTGATTGGCGTGATCATGCTGCGGTATATCCATATGATCATCATAAAAGCCGTCAAAAGCAAAATAATGACAATCGAAATAATGCCTCCTACAATCGTCTGCCGTACTTCCGGTACGGTTCCTTTCAGGGAAGTAATGATAAAAGCAGATGCTTCTTCTCCCGTAGTCAGTTTAAAATCCACCTGTTTTACCAGAATCTCATCATCACTGTCAATATAAGTTCCTATGCCTGCTTCAGACCCTGTTGATCCATAATCCGGAAGGGAATCGACAACAATCTGATTGTCGCTGCCGCCGTTGTAATACAACTGGCTGCCTCTCCGAATGATCAGATAAGAATACTTCTGCTTTAATTCATCATTCAGTTCCTGCAGATACGTCATGTTCACAAGTTCATTGGCATCTTTTTGTATCTTCTTTTGTATTTTCTGGAAATCAGCTACCGTATACCGGTTCAACAACTGTACGGAGTTGATGACACTGTATGCATCTGCATTCTTAATCCCGTATGTCTCTTCTATGGCATGCGCCTGAAAATTGCAGAATCCTACGATTGTTGCTGTCGCTAAAAGTATCGGCACAAATATAATGATGCAAAATGCAATAGTTAATTTTGTCTTTATCTTCATGAATCGCTCCTTTATATGTGATGCATTATAAAAGGCACAGGATTATCTCCTGTGCCTTATTATAACATTGTTTATTCCAAAAGTATGTAAACTTTTCATAAACTCATGAACTATAAATATTTCTTTAATACATCAACTTTGTCTGTTGCTTCCCATGGAAGGTTCAGATCGGTACGTCCAAAATGTCCGTATGCTGCGGTTCCACGATAAATCGGTCTGCGCAGGTCAAGCATCTTGATGATTCCTGCAGGACGAAGATCAAAGTTCTCTCTTACAATCTCAACCAGCTTATCATCTACGATCTTACCGGTTCCAAATGTATCAACCATTACAGAAGTAGGCTGCGCAACACCAATTGCGTAAGAAAGCTGAATCTCACACTGCTCTGCAAGGCCTGCTGCAACGATGTTCTTTGCTACATAACGTGCTGCGTATGCTGCGGAACGGTCTACCTTTGTGCAGTCTTTTCCGGAGAAAGCTCCGCCGCCGTGACGTGCATATCCGCCGTAAGTATCTACGATAATCTTACGTCCGGTAAGTCCAGCGTCTCCGTGAGGTCCACCGATTACAAAACGTCCGGTTGGATTGATAAAGAACTTGGTCTTGTCATCGATCATATCCTTTGGAAGAATCGGATCAAATACATACTTCTTGATATCTTCATGAATCTGTTCCTGTGTCACATCCTCATCATGCTGGGTAGACAATACAACAGCTTCCAGTCTCTTTGGCTTTCCAGCTTCATCATA
>URYB01000310.1 GCA_900552085.1 uncultured Lachnobacterium sp. | reverse complement strand
AATGCACATCCAGTAGTCCTGTGATTTGTACACATCATCCGAATAGGAAGCGAACATATTTGTGATCCGCACATACCAGTAGGCCGGCAGGAAACGTCCGACGGTCAGCACCTTTTCCCCTAAATATGCCTGTGGTACAAAGATACCACACAGGAAACTCATGCCAAGTCCGAGAATATTTGCAATCATATTGATGATGTTAAAATCCATCGGGAAGGAACCGAGGAGCAAAGCAATTGCGGCTGCAACAAGCAGATATGCGGCACTGTTTAAAATACAGAAAAGTCCGTTGTGTGAAAAAAGCTGTGCCGGTCCATAAAGGACGGTCGCGATTGCAAGAAATCCAAGCCACCACAGGAATACGTAAATGAGGCAGCCAAGTCCGAGCTGGGCGCTGATGCGGGACTGTGGGAGCGCACCACAGGACAGGCGAGCTTTCATCAGAGGCTTGCGGAATGCCATCAGTACCGGGGACAGACCTTCCAGAAGCATCATCAGAATCACATATGGGAAGTACTGGAAGAAATAGTACATCGTATCATTTCCGCTTTTTTCTGTGCCACTAAAACTTACCGTCTCTACTTCCGGAACGGCAGCCAGTGATATATTGGTTGATGCAATGGCGTCCGAAATGGATGCACCGCTTTTCATGTACAGCATGAGTGCCTGGATATAATTGTCGATCTGCCGGTCAACGAAGTAACCGCTGCAGCTGTCTTTTCGTTTGCTTGTCTCGACCAGATTCCCTGTGGACTGTGCGGTCAGATTCTGCTCAAAACCTTTCGGGATCGTCAGTACATAGTCAATCTGATAATAGTACATATTATCCTGCAATGTGTCCCGGTCGGAAGAGTCCAAAGAGACAATGTGGTGCAGCGAGGAAAGATAGTCGGACAATGCGGCGCTTGCCGTTGACTGGTCCTCGTCGAAGATGCACAGATTGACAGAGGACACCTGAAACTGTTTTCCGTTCGTTGCGGATGCGTTGGCACTCATGGCAATCAGAATCACCATGAAGACAACAAAGTATATGAACGTATTCCGTAAAATTTTCTTTGCCATCACGGCCAACGTCTTACAGACTTGCATAGGTTTTCCTCCTTGTTACCAGACAGGAGATACCACAGAAAATGACCGCCATAATAACTAGTGTGACAATATCTGTAGTAAATCGCTGTAAATGATCATAATTATTCAGTGTATAAAGGCAATCCGAAATCAAAGCTGCCGGATTGATGCGGTTGAGCCATGGAATATGCTGTTCTACGATCATGCGCATTGTTCCCATCATCAGACCGCTTAAGAAACAGCAGGGCATTACAGTGGCAAACATCATGGCTGTTTTTCCACCCTCGGATTTTGGTCCGATACAGCCAAGAAACATACCGAATGAAATGCTGCAGGCGGTACTTACGAGAATGGTCAGTACGGCAAGCAGCGGCCGCTGCGCCATATGAATGCCAAGAACTTTTACAATAAATACAAAAGCCAGCAGATTTAACAAAAACTCAAACAGAATATAGGCAGCCAGTTCTACGGCAATCGATGCCAGTTTTGTCGTAGGAGAAATGGTTTTCCTTGCAGCCAGATCCGACAGATTGGCTGCATTTCCGATGGCGAGGTGGATACCGCCCAAGGCAGTATAAAGGCACGCCATGGCGATCAGGTTATAGAAATACTGATCGTAGGTATCCGTGTTGTCGCTCGTCAGGGAAACTTCTTTTCGCGGTGCAATGGATTCGTACATAGAACCGGTCAGGTCCTGTAACTTTTCCGGATGCTCCTGCAAACTCCTGACAACCAGATCTTTGTTGACATCATACTGTGTCAGCAGTACCTGCAGGATACTCTGGTTGATCGAAGAATCCGAAGCGTCTGCATTGACGGAAAGTGTTACATCATCCGAAGCATAGAAAATGCCGTCTATTTTTTTCTGTTCTAGCAGTTCTGTGGCTTTTTTCTTATCACAGTAAGTGACATTCAGCATAGCATCTTTATCGTCGGAAGAGAGCTGATCGATCATTGTGGAGAAAGCTTTTGCATTTGTACTTTCATCGCTTACCACTGCAATCGGAATCGTGTGAAAGCTTTCGCTTGCCGTGATATTGGAAAAAGCCACTTTGAACAGGCAGCCGAGTACGATCGGAAAGACCAGAATCCAGAACAGATTGGCTTTGTTTCGTACGAGCCGCAAAATGGTATATTTAAATGTTGTGAACATATCGTACCTCCTAATCGCGCAGTGCTTTTCCGGTAATTTCCAGAAAAACGTCATTTAAGGTTGGAAGCTGCGAGTATACATGACCGATGGAGAGGTCTTTTTCCTGCAGATAATCAAGAATCCGCACGAGATTGTGTTTACCACCGTCACACAGAACCGTAAGTGTGTGTTCTTTGTAATCGGCCTGATATACATGTGGCAGAGTACGGATATGTGCCAGATCTTCTTCTGGCAGATCCACAAGTTCCATTGTGATAATCTCGCTTTTTTTGATCAGTCTGATCAGTTCTTCTTTTGTTCCCAGTGCGATATTTTTGCCTTTGTCCATGATGGCGATTCTTGTGCAGATCTGTTCGACTTCCTCCATATAATGGGAAGTGTAGATGATTGTTGCGCCTTCACGGTTGAGCTGCACGATGCCTTCAAGGATTTTGTTACGGCTCTGTGGATCGACCGCTACGGTAGGCTCGTCGAGAATGATAAGCTTTGGCTTGTGCGCAATGCCGCAGGCAATGTTTAAGCGTCGCAACAGTCCGCCGGAAAGTTTCTTTGGATAGAAATTTACAAAATCTTCGAGTCCGACAAAAGCGATGGCTTCCTCCACATAACGTTTGCGTGTGTTGGTGTCTTTTACATACAGACTGCAAAAGCAGTCGATATTCTCTTTTACGGTCAGCTCTTCAAAGACTGCAACATTCTGCATGACCACACCAATCTGGCGTTTTACGTCATAATTGTCCGGGCGCATCGGCTGTCCGAAAATCTCAATCTCACCTTTGTCGTAGGATAACAGAGAGAGCAGACAATTGATGGTTGTGGTTTTTCCGGAACCGTTCGGTCCAAGGAGTCCGAAGATTTCTCCTTCCTGTATCTTTAAATTCAAATGATCGAGTGCAACCAGTTCTTTGTAGCGCTTGACCAGGTTTTCAATTTTTACGACAGTTTCCATAAAGTCCTCCTGTAGATGGTTCATACATTTTTGATTGTACTATGA
>URYB01000309.1 GCA_900552085.1 uncultured Lachnobacterium sp. | reverse complement strand
CGGATGAAGTAATGAATGCTTAAACTATCAACAACTTAATATTCGATGTACTAGTATAAAAACCAAGCAGGCGGCATTGAAAAAATATGGCTGTACATATAGTAATTTGCAGTATTCACAATGTAGCTTTTCATCTGTTAAAACAAATATTTTGGATCAGTGGCCAGTTTTGGTGTCAGCGTTTGATTCGAACAGTTCTGGACATGCAGTTACAATTGTGGGATACTCAACATATGGAAGTATTGATCAGATTACATTCTATAATTCTGGAACAGATACGTGTACTAGTGTTGAGTATAAGAGTGCAGGAACAACATTTTCATATAATAATAAAAAATGGACATGGAAATATACACTTAGCTATGAATAAATAGAATTGGAGGAAAATAGTGAGGAATAAAAATAGTTGTATATTTATTTTACTATTAGTGATGTGCCTTGGCGGATGTGCAAACAATGTTACGCCAGGATCATCGCAGGACACGAAAACATCCATAACAACCGAGAGTGAGAAAAAAATGGATAAATTAAATTCCAACGAGGTTAATAAGATTTCAGCCTATGTGCTTGGAAAAGAGTGCTTTTCTTCCAAAGAGGAACAGATTCATGATATAAAAGGAATGCTCTCCCGACTTTCTGAAAATAATATGAATGAACTGCCAAAAGCGGAGGATGGATTGTCATATGAGGGAGGATGCACACAACTGAACGTTTATACAGATGAGGAGTTACAATACTCATTAGAATTAATTGAGACAGAAGAATATACAGTTGTACGAATAGAAAAAGAAGGAACATCTTTCTATTATGATATTAGTGCAGATGACCAGAAGTTGTTTCATGATATTTACAACGGAATTTATGAAGAAAATGCATCTTGACAAACAAGCGTGCCGCAAGTAAGATATATTTTATATGAGAAAGTGAAGAGGAAGAGGAGTACATATGGAATTCCTGAAAGAGAAGAATGTTCAGCGGCTGAGAGACATTCGCAGGATGCAGTGTGGAAGGTAGCTTCGGAGCTGGAATATTTAGAAAGGTGCATGCATTGTTCCACAGATATTCCCGGATCGTCCCCGTTAACGGACATGATGAGTATTACAAAGGTGGTACCGCGAACAATTTCGCCCTTTGTACAGAAAAAGTTTTCTGTACAGAGGGCTTTTTAATGTGATGCATCTTAGATGCATCATGGACCATTTATTAAGGAAAGGAAGATATCATGAGCAAAGAATTAAGCAAGACTTATGATCCAAAAGATATTGAGGATCGTCTCTATAAGAAGTGGGAGGACAATGGCTATTTTCATGCAGAAGTAGATCGCAGCAAAAAGCCTTTTACAATTGTAATGCCACCACCAAATATTACCGGTCAGCTCCATATGGGCCATGCATTGGACAATACCATGCAGGATATTCTCATTCGTTATAAGAGAATGCAGGGCTACAATGCGTTATGGCAGCCTGGTACAGACCATGCTTCGATTGCAACAGAAGTTAAGGTAATCCAAAGTCTGAAGGAGCAGGGAATCAACAAGGCAGATCTGACACGTGAAGAGTTCCTGGAAAAATGCTGGGAGTGGAGAGAAGAGTACGGCGGACGTATCGTAAAGCAGCTGCGTAAGCTTGGTTCTTCCGCAGACTGGCAGCGTGAGCGTTTTACCATGGATGAGGGATGTTCTCATGCTGTACAGGAAGTATTTACAAAGCTTTATGATAAGGGATGGATTTATAAGGGTTCCCGCATCGTTAACTGGTGTCCGGTATGTAAGACTTCTATTTCCGATGCGGAAGTTGAGCATGAGGAACAGGATGGCTTTTTCTGGCATATCAATTATCCGGTAGTCGGAGAAGAAGGACGGTTTGTAGAGATCGCTACCACACGTCCGGAGACCTTGTTCGGTGATACTGCAGTGGCAGTCAATCCGGATGACGAGCGTTATCAGGATATTATCGGAAAGACATTAAAGCTTCCAATGACGGACCGTGAGATTCCGGTAATTGCAGACTCTTATGTAGACAAGGAGTTCGGAACCGGTTGCGTAAAGATCACACCGGCACACGACCCGAACGATTTTGAAGTTGGAAAGCGTCATAACTTAGAGGAGATCGTTGTAATTAATGATGATGCTACAATGAACGAGAAGGCTGGCAAATATGCAGGTATGGATCGTTATGAGTGTCGTAAAGCGTTAGTGGACGATCTCGAAAAAGAAGGGCTTCTTGTAAAAGTCGTACCACATTCTCACAATGTAGGTGTACACGACAGATGTCATACAACCGTCGAGCCAATGATCAAACAGCAGCGGTTCGTAAAGATGGATGAGATAATAAAACCGGCGGTTGGAGGTGTAAAGAACGGTGAGATTGAGCTTCTTCCAAAGCGTATGGACAAGACATACTTCAACTGGACCGATAATATCCGTGACTGGTGTATCAGCCGCCAGCTCTGGTGGGGACACCGTATTCCGGCATGGTATTGTGATGACTGTGGCGAGATGGTAGTATCCATCGAGAATCCGGGCAAGTGTCCAAAATGCGGATGCACACATATGACACAGGATCCGGATACACTCGATACATGGTTTTCATCCGCGCTGTGGCCATTCTCTACATTAGGCTGGCCGGAAAAGACGGAAGATCTGGATTACTTCTATCCGAACGACGTACTTGTGACCGGATATGACATCATTTTCTTCTGGGTTATCCGTATGATCTTCTCCGGATATGAGCAGATGGGCAAGGCACCATTCCACACCGTACTGTTCCACGGACTTGTCAGAGATTCCCAGGGACGTAAGATGAGTAAATCACTTGGAAACGGTATCGATCCACTTGAAGTTATTGACAAATACGGTGCAGATGCACTTCGTCTGACATTGATTACCGGTAATGCGCCAGGAAATGATATGCGTTTCTACTGGGAGCGTGTTGAGGCTTCCCGTAATTTCGCAAACAAAGTATGGAACGCTTCTCGTTTCATCATGATGAGTCTGGCTGGAATGGAGATTAAGGAGCCTGCATTGGATGAACTTCGTCCGGCAGACAAGTGGATTCTTTCCAAAGTCAATACACTGGCAAAAGATGCAACCGAGAACATGGACAAGTTTGAACTTGGTATCGCTGTACAGAAAGTATACGATTTCATCTGGGATGAGTTCTGTGACTGGTACATCGAGATCGCAAAAGTCCGTACTTACAAGAAGGACGAAAATCCACAGTCTGCAAACGCAGCACTCT
>URYB01000308.1 GCA_900552085.1 uncultured Lachnobacterium sp. | reverse complement strand
GAAATTTTCAAGGTACAAACCGTTTTTTACGAGGTGGTTTTGACCCTCAAATCATGACATTATTATCTGAATCATATAATAAGATAAACACGGTACCTCTTGCAGAAGAACTCTTGGTATTGTTTTTCAATTTAATAGAGAGTTCAATATAACCATCTCCACTTTCCTCAGTTACGGTGCTTTTTACCTTAGAATTAAGACTTGTATATTTAGTCAACGGTTCTCTGCTTGACAGTGAAAACTTCGCACTACACTGTGATGCATCCACCTCAGTTCCATATGTAGAAATTGTTGTGTAAGAAGTCTTTCCTGGAAGGATATCTGTAACAACTGTTTCCTTTTTCTGAACAGTTTCCCCACTTGCATTACGTAACGTATATGTAAACTCAACTTTTTCAAATGTATCCTTCATATTGTTCTTTACACACATTAATACTTTGTCGCTGGCTAACTGTTTATAAGTCACCTTAAAATTCATCTTTTTTACCGTGACATTATATTTTGTAGTATTATATTTTGTTTTAATTGTTATTGTAGATTTTCCTGTTTTCTTTGCTTTAATGTTTGCATAATAATCCTTCTTTTTATCTTTCGATATGGAAATAACTGATTTTTTCGAAGAGGATACACTTTTTACTGTATAATAATTTGTGTACTGAAGTTCTTCTCCCTTGTAAAGTACGAGAGACTTTGTAGCTGCTTCTGCTGTCACTGGAGGAATGATGGTAATCAGCATTGCGAGTGCAAGACATGCACATAATAACTTTTTCATAACCTTGTTCATAGAAATAAATTCTCCTTTCACTTGTTGACACGTACTTTACAATCGTAAGTCTTCGTGCCGATTTTCATAATAATCGTTGTGACACCGGCCCCTTTTGCGGTTACCTTGCCACTTTTTGTTACTGTTGCAACCTTTTTGTTTGTGCTGCTCCATGTAACTGTCTTTGTGGTTCCAAGAGCTTTGAACGTTCCTTTTCCTCCCACAGATAACGTCATAGTGCTCTTGTTTATAGCAACGCCCATTCCAGTCGTCGTGTAATTCTTATCCACACCGGAAGCTGATTCGATGGCTGATGCAGTATACGTCTTTCCTGCAATGACCACGGAATTTTCCATGTGTGTCTTTCCCATTACCACTTTGACTTTCAGGCCGTAATGCTCGAGAATATTTTTGTATGCATTCGCATATCCGGTATAGTTGGAAACGCCTGTCTCCAAAGCTGTCTTTGACGATACGGAAGTACCCGTCGGCTTAATATTTCCCTTCACCCATTTATTGGCTGCCACTACTTTCTCATAATCGCTGAGGTCTGCAGTAACGTAATTATCCCAGACAATCTGCAGCACATTTCCGGAAGTCCGGCTCACTACCTTAAACGGATAAGTATATGTCTTTCCATTGATTTTTGCAGTAATTTTTGTATTACCGGCTTTTTTGGCGGTAACTGTTCCATTTTTGCTTACGGTTGCAACTTTCTTGTCTGAACTTGCCCAGGTGATCGTTCTGGAATTGTTGCATACACGAATTTGTTTCTTTTCTCCCACAAACATATTCATTCCGCTGGTGCGAATCGATAATGCCGTGGAATTTGAATAATTAATGTTGTTCGCAATCGCATACTTTTCGGCAGCCGATCCATACGGTGCCACAATCGTAAGTTTTGATATATCGCATCCCTGAAAAGCATTCTTTCCAATCGATTTCACACTTGCCGGGATTTCTATGCGATACAACTGTGTCTGTCCCTTAAATGCCTCTTTTTGAATGGTTGTATATCCGGATGGCAGCTTGACAGTTGTCAGTTTTGTCATAATCAGCTGACTGAAATTACTGCTGACCGTAGTAACCGTGTAACTGTTGCATTTGGATGGGAAGGTAACGTCTGTCTTCTGCCCACCATACATATAAATGCTGCAACCGCTTTTTGTTGTAGCACTTTTCGGAAGTGCGTAATAAAATCCGCTTTTCTGATCTACGGCATATTTTGTTCCATCAGTATCCTGCACAAATGTGACTGCATATGCCTCCACAGGCTTTGTTACCGTGCCTGTGAGAAGCATTCCTGCAGTCAGTGTCAGAATTCCACATTTGCGTAACCAGTTTCGGACATTACATTTTCTAGTATTCACAAATTGTCTCCTACTCCAGTTTAAATGTTTCCATATTCTTTTCCAGAATATCCGCGATGCGACGAAGTTCCTGCGCATTTCCGCTGATCTGCTGCATGACTCCACCGATTTCCATAACTACGGCATTGGTCTCTTCCGTGCTCGCAGCGTTTTCCTGTGCGATTGCAGAAAGATTCTGTACCGTATCTACAATATTTTCTCTTGCATGATCCAGCTGTCTGGTATGCTCACTGATATTTTCCATTCCGGCAATCGACTGATCAATACCCTGATTTACTGAACCAAATACCTGCTTGGTCTGTTCAACCTTTTCACTCTGCTGCTGCATAACTTCACGAACTTCTTCCATGGTATGCACTGCATTTTCAGAGTCTGTCAACAGTGTATGTATAATCTCATCAATCTTCTTTGTTGATGCATTCGACTGTTCTGCAAGTTTCTGAATCTGTGTTGCAACAACTGCAAAGCCTTTTCCCGCATCACCTGCTCTGGCTGCTTCAATAGAAGCATTCAGAGAAAGAAGATTGGTTTCTTCTGCAATTGATGCAATCAGTTCGGTAACATCTTTGATCTTCAATGCAGATTCATTGGTTGTATTTGTCTGCTGATAAATCACTTCAATCGACTGGATTGCTTTCTCATTAATCTGATTGAGCTCCTCAAGTGCATCTCTTGCAGAAGCACTGGCATTGCTCATCTCCACAGCCGTACTGTTCAGATTTTCGACCTGTGTACTGGTATTTTCAATCATCGAGCCCATCATCACAACATCTTCTGTTGCACGCTGTGTCTCTGTTGCCTGACTTGTTGCACCTGTTGCAATCTCATTGACAGCAGTCTCTACACTATCCACATTTCCGGAGGTCGTTGCCGCATTCTCCTCCAGCTGACCGGAAGCCTGATGAATATTTGCACTCTGCTCACGGATTTGCCGGACCATAGAACGCAACGCCTGGTTCATATGCAAAACAGCATGCGCAATCGCACCTGCCTCGCCTTTGTTCTTGTCCAAAGCGATCAGTTCCGGATCTTCCGTCAGATCAAAATTGGCAATACGATCGACTGCTGCTGTCATGCGAATCAACGGACGTGTCATACGTCTCGCACACATCCATGCCACAAACACGCC
>URYB01000307.1 GCA_900552085.1 uncultured Lachnobacterium sp. | reverse complement strand
AGAATCTGGACAGTTTTGTCCGCGTTTCTTCCTGCCTAAAAGCATGTGCCGTCAACTTATCCAAAATGTGCAACGATCTGCGTATTCTTGCAAGCGGTCCAAAGGCCGGCTTTGGTGAAATTACTCTCCCGGCTATGCAGAATGGCTCCTCCATCATGCCGGGCAAGGTAAATCCGGTCATCCCGGAGGTTGTTTCACAGGTTGCTTTCCACATTATCGGACATGATACTACGATCACAATGGCTGCAGAAGCCGGACAGATGGAACTGAACGCTTTCGAGCCAGTCATCTTCTACAATCTGTTTGACTCCATTGTAACACTTACCCATGCGGTATCCACACTGACCGAAAACTGTATCCTCGGCATTACCGCAAACGAAGAGCGCTGCCACGAATTATTAGACGCAAGTGTCGGCATCACAACCGCCCTCTGCCCATATATCGGTTACAAGAAGGCTGCAAGCCTTGCAAAAGAATCCCTTGCGACCGATGTTCCAGTAAAGAAGCTGGTACTAAAATATCACCTGTTAAAAGAGCAGGAGCTGGATGCGATTCTCGATCCTTACCGTATGACCGAAGCACGAGGTGAAGGCGTACATTCAAAGGCCGTCTAAACTTTGTATCAGTTGACACAATCATTAAGGTGCAATATCATGATTACTATATTTTAAATCACAGGAGTTTACTTATTATGACATTTGCGCAAAAATTATTAATGATTATTGGAATTATATTTACTTCCGTTGGAGCTTTCATCCTTGCTCTCACACTGGGTCTGAATCTGCTTTTGCATGAAGGTGCCCTTTTTATGATAAATCCAATTGCCTTTTTGACAATCGGCCTTGGATTTATCATCGGAGTACTCATCGGTGTTCGGAAAAAGTCCAACATCCGGAAACGCGGAACCCGCTATGCGGCAAAAATTTACGGCTATGTACAAAATACTTCCTATGTAGTAAATGGCCGCTACCCACTCAATACCGTTGTCCATTATTTTGATAACTATCATATAGAAAGAGAAGCGATTCTTCCAACCAGTTTCTGTCAGGGGTCTTCGCCATATCCTTTGGGCATGACCATAGATATTTTTGAATATCAGGGAAAATATGAATATGATCCAAGCTCGGTACGTTATGAAATTCTCCCGGGCGAACAGGAATTGATGGATAATAAGCCAGTAGATCCTTCCCAGCTGCACATGATCGCAGTTACCTGCCCGAATTGTGGTGCAAGCTACAAAAAGGCGGCCGGTTATGCGGAGAAATGTCCTTATTGTGGAAGTTATCAGAATACATAAAAGAGATGTGGCATAAATAGCAAAAACAACAAAAGGAGTGGGGCATTATATGAATAAAAATCTGTTAACAACATTTGCAAACATCATTGCGATAATTATTATTATCTGCATATCTGTTTTTACTTTTTTCGAGCATTGGTATTATTTACTGTTGATTCAGGTTCCACTGGTTATAGCTAATGCTTATTCCGCAGTGAAATACTTCAGAAAATATTGTATTGATAAGATAAAAAACTAAAATTTGCAGGGCAAGCATTGCCCTGCAAATTTTGTGTCATTTCATCAAGCGAACAAATCGTCCATAGTAACAACTGACTGCATCTCCTGTGAATACGAATTTTCTACCAATCCATAGGTTGTGATCAGTGTTGGATATATCGCATATTTTGTACCTGAAACTGTAATCAGATCACTTATTTTATTTCGAATACTGCGATCCATTTTTTCTGTGATTGTGTATTCAGACTGCGAATATTTCATCTCACACAAATTGATTACCTGATCTTTTCTTGCTATCAGCATATCGATCTGCGAACCAAATACTCCATGATCCGGATCCGATTTGCAATACCATGAATTGACCTCTGTGAGTACTCCGGAAATTCCCAGCTTCATCTTAATCTGATCGACATGTTCCATGCACACGCGCTCAAATGCCAGTCCAAACCATGTATTTACCACAGGTGTATTAATCTGATTGGTCCAAAAATGTTCGTCCGTAGGTTCTGATTTCAGGAATTTAAAATAAAACAATGTAAAACAATCCATCAACTGATATACTGCATTTTTCTTCTTCATGCCAAACGCATTGTATTTGCGGATAAATCCACAACTCTCAAGTTCTTCGAGTTTGGTTGTCAGGTCACCTGAATTTGGAATTTTCGTGGAAGTTATAATTTCTTCCCGTGTCATTCCGACTTTCTTTGTTCCAAGTGCCTCTATGATCTTCACATAGTTTTTCGGCTTTTTGAATACAGAAGCATACAGATATTTGAACTCATCCCGAAGAGGCGCATCTTTTTCAAACAAAATACTGTCAATATTCTGTGACAGACTCTGTCCTTTCTTCAAAAATCCCCAATAATACGGTACTCCGCCAAATATCATATAGTATTGTAATATCTGATTTCGATTGAAAGCCAGCCCTGCAGATTTTACATATTCCTCACACTCCCTGAGACAAAATGTCCGCAAGTGTATCTGCTCTGTCAATCGGTTATATAATCCGCCTTTATTGTGTACAACTTTTGATAACATCCACGAAGTTGCCGATGCACATACAATAAGCACGATGTCCTTTCTGGCTGATGCAAATCCATTCCAAAAGTTCTCAAGTGCCACCATCAAATCACTTTTTTGTGTATCCATCCACGATAACTCATCCATAAAAATGATTTTTTTCTTTTCACTCGACTGCCTTATCACGTCTTTTAAAGCTTCAAAAGCTTCCAACCAGTTTTTCGGCTGCTTTTTTGCCTCGTATCCAGCATCTTTGAGCGATGATGAAAATGCATATATCTGCTCTTTCATTCCACCTTCTGACAACCCAGCATGCTGAAATGTAAATCGATATCCAAAAGCTTCACGTATTAAAAATGTTTTTCCAACTCTTCTACGACCATATACTGCTACAAAATGCGAACTGTCATCATTTTGTATTGCATGTAACAGGTGTATTTCCTTTTCTCTTCCTACAAGCATGTCGTACCTCCATAGAAAACTAATTTATATCATTATACTCTTCTTAATCTCTGCTTTTTATACACTTTAGGTAAAGTATAACGCTGTTTTCTGTGGAAAACAACTCAAAATGCAAATATACTCTACTTAATCTGTTAAAAAATCTTAGATTAAGTAGAGTATATGCATCATTCTCTAATATACATTTCTTGGATGTAAACAATTATTTAACTATAATTCCCGACGTAATTTTCGAACCACACCATTATTTTCTGACTACAAACAT
>URYB01000306.1 GCA_900552085.1 uncultured Lachnobacterium sp. | reverse complement strand
ACACTCTTTCCCTACACGACGCTCTTCCGATCTTATTACAGTGATGAGAATGGAACAAAGATTGATTCCCTTTCGCTGAATGAATTCACCGGTATGGCACCGGGCGATGAGAGAACACAGACCATTTGCCTGGAGAATGACAGCGAAGATACTGTGAACTTCTATATATCACAGAAGACACTGGATACTTTGGAAAATGATAATCAGGCATCCGGTGGTGCTTACAAATTTAACCTGAAGGTCGGAGATAATCTGGAAGATGCAGAATCTCTTCTGGATTCCGAAGCGGGTGGCTATGATGCCAACGGTAACGGAAGCAGCAACGGACTTGCAGATATCGATGAATTAGAGGATTATGCATTCCTTGCTACCGTAGAATCCGGTGATCATGTGTATTTGTATCTTACCCTGAAGCTGGAAGGCGAGGGAAATGATAACCGTGCAACCAACGATTACACGGAGGCGGTCGCAAAATTACAGTTATCCTTCCGTGCCTACAAGGTAAATCACAAGGTTACCAAGGAAAAAGATAAAGTAATTACCAAAAAGATAACAAAAACAAAAACGATCAAGAAGGTAATTCCGGTACAGACAGGCGATGTTTTTAAGTATGGGGGATTTATTATCCTGTTCGGAGCCGGTGTGACATTGATTGTAGTAGCTGCAGTAAAAAGCAGAAAGGGAGGAAAAGAATAATGAGAAGAAACATAAGTCGTTATTTATTTTCTGTATGTATGATATTTATATTGGCTGTATCCACCGTTTCGGTTGTTCCGGTACATGCAGCAGCGACATACACCCTGACGTTCCGTTCCGGAAATGTGGGAAGCTTTGATACGGCAAAAGTCAATGCAGCTGTGAAAAACAGCAGTCTTGTAGAAGTAAAAAAAGAGTACATCCGTGTGAAAGCAAAGAGAGGTACAAGTGTTGCTTCCGCTGTATACGATGCATTTGGCAGAGCTGTTCAGGGAAGTGGAGACATGAATGCGATGTTCCTCAGCTTTTTGTCTGAGAATAAAGGATACACGCTGTTGGATGAAGCCACCTGGGGACCAAAAGCTTCTGATACAGTTCGTCATAACACAGAATATGTATTAGATTATGGTACAATCGTCAATCCGGTTTCCTATACCGTTAATTATGTGGATGCGGAGAGCGGTGATGCAGTAGCAGCTCCGATTTTCAGTTATGGTAGTGCAGGAGACCGCGTTACAGTAGCCCCTGTCACCGTAAGTGAGTATGATACAGATGACGAAGCAGTGACAATTACACTGGATAAGAATTCAGACAATACGGTTACTTTTGAATATTCTTACACCGGAGAAACATTTATACCGGGAGAGACGATTCAAAGAACCGTGACAGAATATCAGACGAATGTAGTCACAGTTACACAGCCGCAGAATAACAACAATAATAATAACAATAATAACGCGAACGCCAACAATGCAAACGCTAACAATGCAGATAATGCGAATGCAGACAATAATGGTGCCAATGCAGGAAACAATGATGCGAACGTGGACAATGGCAACAACGCAGACAACAATGGAAATGATGGTCAGAATATTCCGGATGATGATGTCCCATTGGATGACGGAAACGGAAATAATGACGGTGACAATGCTGCCAACGGTGATTCTTCCAATGATTTGACAAACATTGAGGATGAGCAGACTGCCAAAAGTGCGAACCCGGAGCAGTCCAGTTCATGGATTGGCTATGGTATTGTTGCAGCGGTAGCTCTGGTAGTGGCAGTTACTGGTACAACACTTGTTATCAGAAAACGTAAAATGGATGCCGGATCAGGCAAAGAAAATGGAAAGTAGTAAATAAAGGGAATCATATAAAGGATAAGGATAAAAGGAGATTAGTTATGAAGAAGAAAGTAGTAGTATCCACATGTGCAGTTGCATTAGCAGGAACATTGGCAGTCGGAGGTGTGTTGGCATATCTTCATGCACAGACAGACACAGTACGCAACGTATTTACCGGTGAGCAGGACAATCTGAAAGGACACATCGAAGAGGAATTTGAGAAGGATAAGGCAGATCACTATGTTCCGGGTGATGTGATCACAAAGAAACCACATGTTGTAAATGAGAGCGATTCTATCACAGCATGGGTTGCTGTAAAAGTAAAGATCAACGTAGCAGACGAGACAATCAGCTATGATGAATTTGCAAAGAACTATGGAACCATCCAGACAAAGTTCGGAGATACATACAAAGATGGATTTAACACAGGCGACAACGGAGCATTCGAGGAGCTGAATACCGATGGCAAGGATTACAAACTCTTTATCTACAAGCAGGAAGTACCAAAGAATACAGCGACTGCTGATATCTTTGACCGTGTAGAAATCCTTTCCGGTGTGAAGTCTGTATATGCTTCTTCTACAGAAACAAAGAATGTATGGAAAGAAGTTAAGAAGGCTGATTATGACGCAAGCTCCGCACAGAAGAAAGAAGATAACGGACGTTACTTTGTATTAGAGAGTTCTGTATCAAGCACAACCTATGATCCGGAAGCAGATTATTTCGTAGACAAGAATGGAAAACTGACATCTGTCAGCCTTGGAAAGCTTCCACATTTCGATATTGATGTAACCGGATATATGGTACAGTCACAGAATGTTGATTATGAGACTGCAAAGGCAGAGCTTATCAATTTAGCTGCTAAATACGAATAAAAAATAAAAAATTCCATACGAATAAAGACAGGTTTTGCGGAACCTGTCTTTTTCGCATTCTTTAGATATTGAAATTTCGAAATACATCATATATAATAAACTAGTTATGGAAAGTGTATTTTACCATGGCTTAGGAGGTGGCGAAATGAGCGACTTTTTTATGTGTATTGCACAGTATGTTATGATACTTCTTGTATTGGTTGCTATCGGTGGAATCGGGGGATTTGTCGGAGTGAAGCTGCGCAAGCGCAAAGATGCCAAAGCGGCGAATACATCAGAGACGACAAAAGAGTAGATTGAACGGTTAATGACCGGGTTTGGAGGAAATTGGTAATGAAAAAGAGTTATGGCGTAAACGAGTTGCGCCGGATGTATCTGAACTTTTTTGAGAGCAAGGGACATCTTGCAATGAAGAGCTTTTCATTAGTACCACACAATGACAACAGCTTATTACTGATTAATGCGGGTATGGCACCGCTTAAGCCATATTTTACAGGACAGGAGATTCCACCAAGAAGACGTGTGACCACATGCCAGAAATGTGTTCGTACAGGTGATATCGAGAACGTTGGTAAGACAGCGCGTCACCTTACATTTTTTGAGATGCTTGGAAACT
>URYB01000305.1 GCA_900552085.1 uncultured Lachnobacterium sp. | reverse complement strand
TGACGAGGTAAACGTATGCTTAAGCGAAATCGAGGCAAATGACGATATCAAGGCTGTCATCTTAACAGGTGGCCCGGACAAGAAGGGTAACGAGTTTAAGTCATTCGTAGCTGGTGCTGATATCGCTGAGATGGTTAACTTTACTGCTCCAGAGGCTCGAGCATTCGGAATCAAGGCTTCTGAGCCATTCTTCAAGTTAATGAACATGCGTCAGGTTACAATCGCAGCTGTTAACGGATTCGCACTTGGTGGAGGATGTGAGATCTCTATGGCATGTGATATCCGTATCGCAAGCGATAACGCAATCTTCGGACAGCCAGAGTGTGGTCTTGGAATCATCCCTGGATTCGGTGGAACACAGAGACTTGCCCGTCTGGTAGGAATGGGACGTGCGAAAGAAATGATTTTCACATGTGACAATATCGATGCTAACGAAGCATACCGTATCGGCCTTGTAAACAAGGTAGTTGCTAAGGAAGAGTTAATGTCAACTGCTAAGGCTATGGCTGCAAAGATCATCTCTAAGGGAAGCTATAGCCTTAGCAGTTGAGATGCAGTATCTGTAGCAAAGGCTGCAATCAACAATGGTTATGACATGGATATCAAGAACGCAGTTGAGATGGAAGCAAACCTCTTTGGTGTTGTAAATGATACACATGACAAGAAGGAAGGAATGGGAGCATTCTTAGAGAAGAGAGCTGCTACATTAACAGACTTCTAATTCATTTTGAGGAATACATATGTGATGAAATCGGCATGAGAGATCTCATGCCGATTTTTTTCTGAATAAGAACTTCCTTTTGGAATTCCCTGTTCAGAAAAAGCAAGCACACATATTTTATTTTCAAGGAGGCACCTGATTGATTGACAATTTTGATTTAAAACAAATTGTAAAACCGTTGCAGGACTGGTTCAATGGTCATGCCCGCGTATTGCCGTGGAGAGAAAATCCGACAGCGTATTATGTGTGGATTTCAGAAATTATGCTGCAGCAGACGCGTGTGGAGGCTGTGAAACCATATTTTCAGCGTTTCATCACAGAGTTGCCGGATGTAAAATCTCTGGCAGAATGTCCGGAGGACCGGTATCTGAAATTGTGGGAAGGGCTCGGCTATTATAACCGGGTGCGTAACCTCAATGCAGCGGCTGTTCAGATCATGGAGACATACGATGGGGTTATCCCGCAGTCTTATGAGGAACTGTTGAAACTCAAAGGAATCGGCAGCTATACAGCAGGGGCGATATCTTCCATTGCCTATAACCAACCGGTTCCGGCAGTAGATGGAAACGTACTTCGCGTGATTTCCCGTGTGTGTGCGGATGACTCGGATATTATGAAACAGTCGGTCCGGACTGCAATGGAGCGGAAATTGAGAGAACTGATGGAAGGAATGACAGATGTGCTCATCCCGCGCAAGTTCAATCAGGCGCTGATGGAACTGGGGGCAATGATATGTGTGCCGAATGGGGCACCACATTGTGAGGAATGCCCGTGGCAGGTATTCTGTGAGGCGCGTTTACAGAATCGCATTGCGGAACTTCCGGTAAAAAAGAAAGCCAAGGCAAGACGCGTGGAAGAAAAGACGGTGTTTGTCATCCGTGATGGAGAGAAAGTTGCATTGCATAAGCGGGGGAACAAGGGTCTGCTCGCCGGTTTATATGAACTGCCGAACTGCGAAGGAAAGAAAAGCCAGGAAGAAGCACTTGCCTATATCAAGGAAATTGGATGCAAGCCAATCCGTATCCGGGAACTGACAGAAGCAAAGCACATTTTTTCCCATGTGGAATGGCATATGAAAGGTTATACGATCCTGATCGAGGAACCGGAACAGTCGATTGGGGATCTGGTATTTGTGGAAGCAGCGGATGCAAAAGAACGCTATGCTGTGCCGAGCGCATTTTCTGCATATTGGAATGCGATAAAGGAAAGTGTAGAACCAGAGACATAAAAATTTGTAAAAAAGGAGCTGCGGCTCCGGTAGATTATTTATCTGCCGGGGCCGCAGCCTTTTTTCGTGCTTTGATTTTTGTAAATTCAATAATTTCTTTTTTATCTTCTTCGGAAATCTTATCAAAATAAAAAAGCAATTCTTTTTCTAAAGTCGTATTGAACATGTATTTCTTCTTATTCGCTGGATTGTTGAAGAACTCAAGATATTCTGCCAGATCGTTGCTGGTCGGTGTTGGTTTAGGAGCATCGTAAGAAATGTCTCGGTCAATGTTGATCGTAAGATGCAAAAGATCGTCGATGGAAATGTTGTACAGACCTGCCAGCTTGTATAAAGCCTCGGCATCCGGCGTTCGTTTGCCGGTCTCGTAATGACTGTACGTTTGTCGGACGACTCCAAGCACTTCTGCGACGTAGTCCTGCGTGTAATTGTTTACTTTTCGTAATTCTTTTAGTTTTTGCGGAAGAAGTTTCCCTCTCATAAATAATACCACCTTTACTAACTTAGTATATTTTCACCCATAGTGCGGTTTGCGACAAAATGTAGCGAAAACGGAAATAAATGTTAAACCATAGTGGTTCTGATTGGAAGATTTCGTAACATTTTGTTGCTGCACGAATTGATTATTATAGATATTGCACAAAAAAAGGCATTTTATACCTGCCGCAAACGGATATCTAATTGGCAAAAAGTTACAAAGTGTAGCAAAAGTGAAAATAAGAGGTTAACAAACTGTAGCATATCGACGATATATAAGTTACAAAACGTAGCAAACAGTTTTATGGAGGTAGCAATGCTCAAGATTTCTTTAAAAGAAGGACAATATGTAAACATCGGAGATGATATCCGCGTTGTCTATGTGGGAAGATCCGGAAGCAATGGAAAGCTCATGATCGAGGCACCAAAGGAACTGCGTATCTCCAGAAGCGTGGAGGACGTGGATGGCAAAAAATATTATGCGGATCCGAAACTCTCCATCGAAGCGCAGAACGAAATCAAACAGATTTTGAAAAGAGAGCGCTTGAAAAACGGAACCCGATAACCGGTTCCATAGAAAAATACGTTAATAGGCGGGGCACACCCGGGACGCCTTGCTTATTTATAAATTGTGGTAATGCTTATTTATTATCACTTGAGTACTTTGTTTCTGCGAAGCGGAATTATCATACAAAGTGCTCTACATATGCAATGCATCATAAGTTGCATTACAGGAAATGCAAGGATACATGCATTTCGCCCCTCTTGGGAAAGGACTCCCGGAGGTAACAAACATAATAACCCATCAGAGTATGGGACAAGGAGGAAAATATTATGGTAGTACAACACAACATGCAGGCGATGAACGCCAACAGAATGCTC
>URYB01000304.1 GCA_900552085.1 uncultured Lachnobacterium sp. | reverse complement strand
AAAGAGTGATTCCGCAAATATTCAGGAGATTTTTGCACAGAATAACCGTATCGCAGTATGTGATCCTGTTTATCCGGTATATGTAGATTCCAACGTTATGGCAGGAAGAACAGGTACTTATGACAAGGCAACAGAGACATGGAGCGATGTGATCTATATGCCATGTACCGCTGCAAACAATTTCGTACCGGAATTCCCGAAGGAGACACCGGACATCATTTATTTATGTCTTCCAAACAACCCGACCGGAACAACCCTGACAAAGGATCAGTTACAGGAATGGGTAGATTACGCAAACAAGAATGGTGCAGTCATCATTTATGATGCCGCATACGAAGCATACATCAGCGAGGACAATGTCGCACATTCCATCTACGAGTGCGAAGGCGCAAAAACTTGTGCCATTGAGCTGAGAAGTTTTTCAAAAAATGCTGGATTTACAGGTGTTCGTCTTGGATTTACTGTAGTTCCAAAGGAACTTAAGTGTGGCGATGTATCGTTAAATGCAATGTGGGCAAGACGTCACGGAACAAAGTTCAACGGTGCTCCATACATCGTACAGCGTGCCGGTGAAGCTGTATATTCCGATGCCGGAAAAGCACAGCTGAAGGAGCAGGTTGCATATTATATGAAGAATGCAAAGACCATCAAGGAAGGTCTTAAGGATGCCGGATATACCGTATTCGGTGGTGTGAATGCACCATACATCTGGTTGAAGACACCGGACAAGATGACTTCCTGGGAGTTCTTTGATTATCTGTTAGAGAAAGCCAACGTTGTAGGTACACCGGGATCCGGATTCGGACCAAGCGGTGAGGGATACTTCAGACTGACTGCATTCGGTAACTATGAGAATACAGTTAAGGCTTTAGAGAGAATCAAAGCTTTATAATTTGTTACATTTGCTATAAACAAATCAGGTACAGTAGCCGATATTAATAGTAGAAACGTAGTCAAAGGCCCGGAAACAAAAGGATTTGATCCGGCGTACATGTTCAAGGAGGATATGAGTATGAGTGTGAATGCAACAGGTTTGGCAAGTGCACAGGCAGAGGTTTATGCATCTTATAAGACAGATACTTCTGCAAAGACAGAATCTGCTTCTAAGAAAGACACTTCTACGAAGGCAGATACCGCCAGCAAAACCGAGGAGAAGAACGAAAGCGGTGTCGTTTATGACAAGTCGGACAAATCTTCGGATACAGGCAAGGCAACTTATTCTGTCAACAAAATGAGCGCAGAAGATCGTGCCGCTCTGGTAAAACAGCTGAAAGCAGATCAGGAGTCCAGACAGCAGCAGCTGACCAACATTGTAAAGCAGATGATGGGACAGCAGGCAACAACGTTTGCAACTTCCGATGATAGTATGTGGAAGTTCCTTGCAAAAGGAAATTACACGGTAGATGCCCAGACAAAGGCACAGGCTCAGAAAGATATTTCGGAAGACGGATACTACGGTGTGAAGCAGACATCCGAGCGTTTATTCGACTTCGCCAGCGCATTAGCAGGTGACGATGTAGAAAAGATGAAAAAGATGCAGGCTGCCATGCAGAAAGGTTTCCAGCAGGCAACAGGTGCCTGGGGACAGAAGCTGCCGGATATTTGTCAGCAGACATTAGATGCAGCGAACAAGAAATTCGAGGAGTACTACAAATCGAAACAGACAAGTACGACAGATGCTACAAACAGCACAGAGGCATAAACAAAAATCCCGGTTTGAAAAAGCCGGGATTTTTTTCTGAAAAGGAGACAGCATGAAATATAATTTTGATAAGCCGACCAACCGAAGAGGAACCGGATCATTAAAATGGGATGTGTCGGAGAATGAGCTGCCTATGTGGGTGGCAGACATGGATTTTGAGACAGTGCCAGAGGTGATCGAAGCTTTAAAAAAACGTGTGGAACATGGAATCTTTGGCTATTCGATTATGCCGGATGCGTGGAGTCAGTCCTATGTGAACTGGTGGGACAAACGGCATCATATCACGTTGGATCCGGACAAACTGATTTTTACGACGGGCGTGGTTCCGGCTATTTCCAGTGCGGTGCGCAAGCTTACGACACCTGCGGAAAATGTGCTGGTGCAGACACCAACTTACAATATTTTCTTTAATTCGATCCGAAACAATGGAAGAAATATTGTGGAGAATCATCTGCTTTATGATGGCAGGGAATATCACATTGACTGGGAAACATTAGAACGCCAGCTCGCAGATCCACAGACATCCCTTATGATACTTTGTAATCCGCATAATCCAATCGGAAAGATCTGGGATAAGGAGACGCTGGCACGGATCGGAGCATTGTGTGCAGAGAATGATGTGACGGTATTTTCGGATGAGATTCACTGTGATATAACGGCACCGGGAAAAGAATATGTGCCATTTACGTCGGTAAATGAACAGTGCAGACAGATCAGTGTGACTGCAATCGCACCGACAAAAACTTTTAATCTCGCAGGTATTCAGTCCGCGGCTGTGTATGCAGAAAACAAGGCATTGCATCATAAAATGTGGCGAAGACTCAACACGGATTAGGTGGCAGAACCGAATGCGTTTGCCATGAGTGCCACGATCGCTGCTTTTACCTATGGGGCGGACTGGCTGGATGAACTTCGGGTGTATATTGAAGAAAATAAAAAATATGTTACCGACTTTATTGCGAAGGAGATTCCGCAGATGAAAGTCGTTCCTTCCGAAGCAACGTATCTGATGTGGCTGGATTGTCAGGCATACACAAAAGATTCGGATAAGCTGTATGCGTTTATCCGCAAAGAGAGCGGATTGTATCTGGCATCCGGCAGGGAGTATGGAACGAACGGGGATGGTTTCCTTCGCCTGAATGTGGCCACGACAAGAGCGAATGTGGAGGATGGTATGAAGCGTCTGAAGCAGAGTATGAAGGCATGGAAACAAAAGTTAATGAAATCTTAATGGGTTTGACAATTGGAAATTAATACGAAAACCGCTACAATGTATTCATGATTAATCATAAATACGAGGTGGCGGTTTTATTATGTATAATATTTTAGTTTGTGACGATGAAAAAGATATAGTTTCAGCTCTTTCCATTTATTTAAAGAGCGACGGTTATCAGGTATATAAGGCATATAACGGAAAAGAAGCATTGGAGCTTGTGCAAAAGGGAGACATGCATCTGGTGCTCATGGATATCATGATGCCGGAGATGGATGGTATTGAAGTCATGGTCAAAATCCGGGAAATTTCCAATGTGCCGGTGATCCTGCTGACAGCCAAAAGTGAGGATACCGACAAGGTACTTGGGCTGACGGTCGGTGCGGATGATTATATTACCAAACCATTTAGTTATCCAATTTTTATA
>URYB01000303.1 GCA_900552085.1 uncultured Lachnobacterium sp. | reverse complement strand
TTGCCACATATACCATAAATCCATAAGAGAAAAACAGATCTCCAATTACACCTAATTTATGAAGTACCGGAATTTTTGCAATAAATACTTTGTTGGCGAACAATGCTTTTGTTGTCACTGCGCCTTCCGGGATCACATAAGTTCCGAAGAATTTTCCCACACCGACACCAAAAATTGTCAATGTCAGACCAACGACATTCTGATTTACCAGAAGTGTTGCAGTAAGGAACGTATAAACCGCACCGGCAATGGCTCCTGCGATAAATGCAACTCCCACCGCAATGATTGCACATAAAAATGCGTTCGGATCCGCAACCGCGTTTTCATATGCATATGCTCCGGCAAAACCAAACGCTCCACCGATACACATGATACCCGGTGTACCAAGATTCAGGTGGCCGGCTTTTTCTGTAAGAATTTCACCCATAGCTGCGTACATTACGATCGTTCCAAATACGACCGCACGAACGATCCATCCAATTAACGTTGCCATACTATGCTACCTCCTTGTCATGTTTTCCACGGAAATTAAGTTTGTAATTGACAAAGAACTCACTGCCAATGACAAAAAACAGAACCAGTCCGATAACGATTTTCGAAGCACTCGCATCGAATCCGCTGCATTTGTCTGCTACATGGGAAGTTCCTCTTTCAAGGAAAATGACAAACAGGGAAATCACTACCATAAGTCCTGTATTAAATTTTGCAAGCCATGCTACGATGATTGCTGTAAATCCATATCCTCCGGCTGTGTTAGAAGAGGAAATAGAATGGTCATGTCCTGCAACCGTCATCATTCCACAAATACCACAGATAATTCCGGAAAGAGCCATCGTCCGGATAATAACGTTCTTCACGCTGATACCTGCATATTCTGCAGTTCGTTCAGATTCTCCGACAACCGAGATCTCATATCCGTGTTTTGTCTTTGACAGGTAGAAGTAAATACCAATGGTAAAAATAATTACTATAATCACCAGCCAGGAATTATCGCTTCCGAATAATGTAGGAAGATATCCGGCCTTGGTTCCTTTGTTCAGCTTTCCAAGAGAAGAAGCTGCACCTTTCCATTTATTATAGAAGAAGTCAACCAGCTGGATTGCAACATAGTTCATCATCAGAGTAAACAATGTTTCGTTTACACCCATTTTTGCTTTAAATATTGCCGGCAGGATTGCCCATACCGCTGCAAGCGCAATCGCAGAAATTACCATGATAAGATACAAAAGCGGAGCCGGTACATTTCCGCAATATACCATAACGATTGCGGTTGCCAGACCTCCGGCAAGTACCTGACCCTCGGCACCACAGTTCCAGAAACGCATTTTAAACGCCGGTGCCAACGCAACTGCGATGCACAGAAGTTTTGCTGCATAGAACACGGTATCTCTCATATAAATCGAATTTCCGAATACACCTTCCCACATATAGGAAAGTGTCTCTCCTGCGGAGATCTTTGCTGTCAGATGTACAAAAAGCACGACCAGAAGCATTGCCATCACGATAGAACATGCACGAATCAGTATATTTTTGTACAGAGGCATTCCGTCCCTTTTTGTTACACGAATCAACGGTTCTCTATTCATGATCTGCACCTCCCTGTTCCTTTAAGTTTGTCATCAACAGTCCAACCTCTTCTTTTGTTGTTGTGCGGGCATCTAAAATTCCATTCACTTTTCCCTCACAAAGTACCAGTATCCGATCAGACAATGCAAGCAGCACATCCAGATCTTCTCCTACATAAATTACTGCCACGCCTTTTTTCTTTTGTTCATTCAAAAGCCGGTAGATGGTATATGAAGTATTGATATCCAGTCCACGGACTGCGTATGCTGTCATCAAAACATTTGGCGCATTGGCAATCTCGCGTCCCACCAGAATTTTCTGTACATTTCCACCGGAGAGTTTGCGCACAGGCGTATTCACTCCGGTTGTCACAACGTCCAGGCTGTCCTTGATCTTGTATGCCAGCTTTCTTGGTTTCTTCATAGAAAGGAATGGTGATTTTCCATCTGTGTAGCTTCGAAGCAGCATGTTTTCTGTCATTCCCATAGAACCGACGAGTCCCATTCCCAGACGATCTTCCGGAACGAAGGACAAAGCCACACCATACTCACGAATCTGCTTTGGCGTCTTGTCCAACAGCTCCTCTGCTTCTTTTCCCGGAGCTGTATACTGGATGCTGCCACCCTCTTTTGTTGCCTGCAAACCGGCGATTGCCTCAAGAAGTTCCTTCTGACCGCATCCGGAAATTCCGGCAATACCAAGGATTTCTCCGCTGTATGCTTCAAAGTTGACATCATCAAGTACCGAAACACCATATTCATTATCAACCGAAACATGTTCCACTTTCAGACGTACTTCTTTCTGCTCTACAACCGGACGGTCAATGTTCAGTTCCACTTTCTTTCCAACCATCATCTCGGTCAGAGAACTCTCGGTCGCTTCCGAAGTCGGGACCGTTCCGACATACTCGCCTTTTCTTAAAATGGTCACACGGTCAGAAACGCTGAGTACTTCGTTCAGCTTATGTGTGATGATAATGATTGCCTTTCCGTCAGCCTTCATATTCTGCATTACTTTAAAGAGACGCTTCGTCTCCTGCGGGGTCAGTACCGCTGTCGGCTCATCCAAAATCAGAATATCTGCACCACGATACAGTACTTTAACGATCTCAAGTGTCTGCTTTTCTGCCACAGACATGTCATATACTTTTTTCTTTGGATCGACTTCAAATCCATATTTATCACAGATTTTCTGTATTTTTTCCTCTACCTGTCTGCGCGATTCTTTTTCTTTCAGTCCAAGCACTACATTTTCCGTCGCAGAAAAGACATCCACCAGTTTAAAATGCTGATGTACCATACCAATGCCCAGTTCCAGTGCATCATGTGGCGAACGGATTGTTACCTCCTGTCCTTTGATAAAGATCTTTCCTGCATCTGGAAAATAAATACCGGACAGCATGTTCATCAAGGTTGTTTTTCCACTTCCGTTCTCACCTAACAACGAAAGCACCTCTCCGTATTTTACCTGCAGATTCACTTTGTTGTTTGCCACAGCTGTTCCAAAAGTCTTGGTAATATTTCGCATGTCAATTGCCAGCTTTTGTTCTACTCCACCCATTTATAAATTCCTTTCTAGAAACACATTATGGGAGCATATGGCAGATACCACATGCTCCCTTCTTTCTCTTACCTTATGGTACGTTTTTAGTTTGCGTTCAGTTCTGTAATACCATCAATTCTCAATGTAAAATATGGTGCAGAACGAAGTACAGATTCTTCAAAATAAGAATTTCCATCATCATCTGTAACAAGCGCGGACTTTGTATCTCCCTTGTAAACAACAGTGTTTGT
>URYB01000302.1 GCA_900552085.1 uncultured Lachnobacterium sp. | reverse complement strand
CAATCAAGCGTTCAATTTCATCCTGCGTCGTTCTATTTGCTATAGAAACGAACCGTTTAACTAAAGCATTTCCACTGCTATTTATCCAATAACATTTCGGTTCATCTTCTGGTTTATCACATAGATCATCTACCCGGTTGATCACATCCCAGGGGCAATAAATATCGGCATCTCCGAAATGATATCCATCATACCATTCCTTCATTTGCGCCAGATGCGCTGGCAACTGGTAATCTTTCAGCATTTTTTCGACTTCATCTCCTGTAAAGCCGAACTGCTCATCAAAACGTGCATCCGTTATAGAAAAAATCTTAAAATTGTTCAGGCCTGTAAAAATGCTTTCTTTCGAGACACGCAGACAACCGGTCAATACCGCAAACTGCAAAAATTCGTTTGTTTTCAAAGCCTCTCCAAACAACGAACGAATCATTGATACCATCTCTCTATAGTAACCATTTTGATACGCCTTATCCAGAGGAACATCATATTCATCAATAAGGATAATTACCTTCTGTCCGTAGTGGCGGTACAACAGCTCCGACAATGTCTGGAGTGCTGATTCCAGTGTATCTTCGTCCATTGCGTATTTTCCGTCTTGCATTCGGATAAGCGCACCATATCTTTGTTTTTCATTATCAGTTAACTTGTCGCTATTTTTCAAAAAATCAAATCGATCTGCTTCAAGTGCAACAAGTTTTAGCAATTTATTTTTTGCTTTTTCAAAGGTCAGTCCATCCACGCCTTTAAGCGTAAGGGACACAACCGGAAATCTCCCCATATATTCATCACAAAGATCTTTTCTTTGTAAAATGTGAAGTCCATCAAACAATGTCTTATCTGTTCCGATTTCAAAAAAGTATCGGAGCATACTCATATTTAAGGTCTTACCAAAACGGCGAGGCCTTGTAAAAAGATTTACCTTTCCCCAGCTATCAAGAAGCTGTTCGATCAGTTTTGTCTTATCAATGTAGTAAAAACCCTGTCGGCGAATTTCTCTAAAATCTTCGATTCCAACTGGAAGTTTCAATGCCGTTGCCATTTTCCATGCTCCTTTCCGAAGCTATACTATTCTTATAGTATAACGGATTGATTATCAAAAAACAATTACATTTCCTTTCGATTCGTTTCAGCGCGATTAAAATAATCCATATTCACTCCAAAAGCCAATCTATGACATTCACAACTTTTATACCATCGTAATTTCCAAGTGAAAAACGATCCAGCGTCAGAACAATCTTTTCATAATTATCCTGAATGCTCCGCAGTGGCCTCATTTTTCTCTCAAAGGTTTCTTCTACTGTCATGTCGGCAGTCACCTGATAGTAAGTGAGTACGCCTTCCTTCTGCATCACAAAGTCAACCTCTGTAGAACCGTATTTCCCGATATTGACTTTACCTCCCCTTCGTGACAATTCAAGATACACAATGTTCTCAATTGTAAATCCAAGATCATATCGTTTTCTCGGAAGGATGTGGTTTCTAATTCCCATATCTACCATATAAAACTTATTATTGACCTTTAAAAGCTGCTTTCCCACAATGTCAAACCGCTCCACAGGATAAAAAATAAATGATTCTGTCAAGGCTTCAACATAATCACTGACTGTGTTTTGGGACACTTTTCTTCCCGATGAAATCAGATAATCGGTTATGCTTTTCATAGACACCGGGCTACCGATGACGCTTGCCAGATACCGGGCAATTGTCTTTAGTAACGCAATATCAGTGATTTTTCGTCTTCCATCCTCTTTTTCTTTTCTTGCCTGCCGCTGCTCAATATCTTTTACGATGACGGTGTTGTAGATTCCTTCCAAATACTGATCTATTTTTTCATCCGTGCGGTTCATTGCCGCCACATACGGAATTCCGCCAGTTTTCATAAACTCTGCAAAAGCTTCCTCCTTCTCCATACCCGTCACAGAAATATACTCGCGAAAAGAAAGTGGCAGCATCTTAATCTCGGTATACCGTCCCGACAAAAGTGTTGCAAGTTCACTCGACAACATGTACGCGTTGGAACCTGTAATATAAATATCCACATCATTTCTGATATAAAGACTGTCAACTACTTTCTCAAACGAGGAAACTTCCTGAATCTCATCCAAAAAAATGTATGTCATCTTATCGGCACACAAGCGTTCTTTGAGATAATTGTACAGCTTCATATATTCTTTTAACGGTTCGTAATCCAGATTTTCAAAATTAATAGAAATAATCTGTTCTGGTGTGACTCCATTCGCTAAAAGTCTCTGCTGATACTGCTCCAGAAGTACAGACTTTCCACAGCGACGGATTCCTGTCACGACCTTAATCTGCTGCTCATCTTTCCATGCCCAAAGCTGATCAAGGTATTCTTTTCGTTCAACCATATCTGCATTCCTCCTTTTTTCCTAGTCTAGCATATTATACGCAGAACATCAAATTATTTTCCCATATCGGAAACTTTTATTTTATTTACCTCATTTTTTCTCATTTTGGAAATGTCCCGCAGTAAATTATTTCATGCATCCAACTGGAAGCATTACATCAATTTCCAGCTTAAGCTCTGTGAAGTCTATCCTTTCACGACTCTTTTTTATCTGCATCGAATCATCAAATACCACATATTGTTTTAAAAGTACCGAATTTTCAAATCCCATAACACTCATCATTATTTACATCCCCCTCTTTGTTTTATGCATAATTTGAATATATCAAGCGTCACTATTTCTGCCAATAATTTCCGAACATATTTTCTCTATCACAAATTAACGCATTAAAGTTTTGAGCATTAGAAAAAAGCCGGCTATGCCGACTTTTTCAACCTTTTATTAATCACGCTTTCTGTTTTGGTACAAACTCAATCTCAAGAGCCATTCCCATACCATCCGCTAATCTTTTAAGTAAATTAACAGAAGGATTCCTTGTTCCATTCTCAAGCTTGCTGATATCTGCCTGATTAATACCAGTACGTTCCGCCAGCTCCTTCTGAGTCATATTCTGAGAAGTACGAGCATCTACGATAGCCCTTATAACATCCATTATTATATGGCATATATGCCATAATATCAATCGTATATAATACCTCAAAAATTTAATTTCAATTTTTTCTCTATATCAACCTTTTGCTCTTCGCACACTCTCCAAAAATATTCATACTGCCCCATAATCAGCAGCGCTCTTCTTATATATTCACTCAATTCTTCACTTGGATCAATAAGCCCGCATTCTTGTCCTACCATAAGAAGGTAATAAATCTGCGTGATATCATAAAAGAAAACACTTTGCATATTTATCTGTCTGGCATACCATCGATACATATCATCTTCAAGTATTTTTACACTCTTGATAAATGCATCTTTCCATTTTTCTTTATCCGTTACCATTTCCTGAATGGAA
>URYB01000301.1 GCA_900552085.1 uncultured Lachnobacterium sp. | reverse complement strand
AGTTATCTCTTCGCATTGACGCTGATGCCACTTTAGACATCCGCCGATTCACAAAGAATAACGGCACCGATTTGGACGGGCTCATCATCTTTCGCCCGAATTTAAATATTTCCCCGACCATATATTTAAATCCATATTATCACCGCTATCTGCAGGGCGTTCCTATGGAAGATATCTATACCGATATTCTTATCACCTATCAGGAACATCTTCCGGAAGAAGATATCGACGTAAGTTTCTTTACCGACTTTGCAAAAGCGAAAAAGCTTGTGACCATGCGTCTGGTCAATTACAAACAGAATGAAAAGATGCTGCAGGAAGTCCCGCACTTCCGCTATCATGATCTGGCAGTCATCTTTTACTGCCTGCTTCATGCCAACGAAGAGAATAATGCACATATACTGATTCACAATTCCCATCTGGATATCTGGAAGATCAGCAAAGAAGAACTTTATCAGGTGGCAAAGAAAAACACACCAAAACTTCTCCCGCATCAGCTTATGCCGCTGACGGAAGTGTTGCTACAAAGTCATTATATCTGTGCAGAAGATATCGATAAAGATGATCCACAGATTTATATCCTTACAAACCGCTACCGCACCAACGGCGCAACTGCTTTGTTATACGAAAAACTGCTCGCGCAGATTGCGGACTCCTTCGAAAAGGATCTTCTCATTCTGCCGAGCAGTATTCACGAGGTATTAATTATTCCAGTTGATCATATCAGCAAGTCCACGCTCGATCACTACGCAACATTCATACGTGAAGTGAACGAGACACAGCTTGCAGATGATGAAATTCTCTCGGATCACGCGTATTACTTCCAGCGTGCCACGCAGATGATCACTTACTGATTTTCTTTATTATAGAAAAAGGGACCTATATAGTACTTCTATATAGGTCCCAAATCCTTCTTCAACTTCATATTTTAATATAAAATAATCAACCTTGTTTTTATAATCCTAATTTAATTATCACTAATTTTGTTGTACAATGCCTCATACTGTCTTGCCGAAGCATCCCATGAGAAATTTTCATCCATGGCTCTGCGAACCAGATCCTGCCATGCTGCCTTATTATTTGTAAAGACATTCTCTGCATAACGAATAATAAAAAGCATCTCATGCGCATTGTAATTGCTAAATGAAAATCCAGTTCCTGTATTTTCATATTCATTGTATGCGTCCACCGTATCCTTAAGTCCTCCAGTCTCCCTGACGATCGGGATGGTTCCATAGCGCATGGACATCATCTGGCTGAGGCCGCAAGGCTCAAACAGTGACGGCATCAAAAACGCATCCGCTGATGCATAAATCTTGTGGGCACGTTCCTCGGAATATCCGATATAAGAAGAAATCTTATCCGGATACTTATTCTGAAAGTGGTGGAACATATTTTCATACTGACTTTCGCCGGTACCGAGAACCACCAGCTGTATATCCATCGTCGACAGCAACTCATCCATCACATAAGCGATCAGGTCAAATCCTTTCTGGTTTGTCATACGCGATACGATACCAACCAGAAAAGTGTCTTCTCTCTGTGGAAGACCAAGCTCCTTCTGGAGAGCTGCTTTGTTTTTCTTCTTTCCGACAAATACATCCTTACGACTGAAATTGGTGTCAATATAAGGATCGATCTTCGGATTATACTCTTCGTAATCAATTCCGTTAAGGATACCGTAGAGACTGTCTCTTCTGGCACTCATGAGTCCATCGAGTCCCTCGCCACCTTCCACGGTCGTAATCTCTTTCGCATAGGTCGGGCTTACCGTCGATACTGCATCTGCATATACAATACCGCCCTTCAGATAGTTTGCCTCTCCATAAGATTCCAGTTCACTGGCATTAAAAATCTGTTTTGGAAGTCCTGTAATATCCATAACTTCCTGTATTCTCCATCTACCCTGAAATTTCATATTGTGGATGGAATAGATGGTCTTCATTCCGGCATAGAAATTGTCATCGCCATATGTGGTACGTAAATACACCGGAACAAGTCCTGTCTGCCAGTCATGGCAATGAATAATATTCGGTGCAAAATCCAGATATGGCAGACTTTCCAGAACCGCCTTTGAAAAATAGGCGAATTTTTCTACATCCTCGTAGATATTGTTATACGGAGATGGTCCTGCGAAATAGAATTCATTGTCTACAAAATAAAAATGAACTCCTTTGTATTCCGTCTCAAAAATTCCAACGTACTGTCGTCTCCAGTTCAAATTCACATAAAAATGACATACAAACTTCAGACCCGGGAGAAAAGATGCATCCATGCATGCGTACTTCGGCAGTATCACACGCACATCATACTCTTTGCGTTTAAAATACTTTGGCAGAGAACCAACAACGTCTGCCAGACCTCCCGTCTTAATAAAAGGAACAGCTTCTGATGAAACAAACAGAACCTTCTTCATAATAACCACCTCCACAATATAAGAGTCTTTCCCTTATTTGTTCTTCATCTGTAAACGAATCTTATCGGTAATCAAGGCAATAAACTCAGAGTTGGTTGGTTTTCCCTTTCCGTTGCTGATGGTATATCCAAACAAGTCATCGAGCGTATCCATCTTGCCTCTGCTCCACGCGACCTCGATTGCATGCCGGATTGCTCTCTCCACACGGCTCGGTGTCGTCTGAAATTTCTTTGCAATACCCGGATACAAAATCTTTGTGATCGAATTGAGCATATCCATATTATTGACAGACATAATAATGGCTTCACGTAAGTACTGATATCCCTTGATATGTGCCGGTACTCCCACTTCATGGATAATTTCGGTTACATCTTCTTCAAGAGACTTCATCATATCCTGTTCTACGTATTCTTTCGTTCCATTGTTCGATTGAACATCCTTTACATGACGACGCTTGCGAACAGATTTGATACGGTCAAGTATCGTTTTCTGATCAAAAGGCTTCATAATGTAATAATCCGCGCCTTTTGCGAATGCATCCTCCGTAATTCCTTCGTTGCCGACAGCGCTCACCATCAGCACACTGGGGCGATTCTTTACCGCCTGATCGGAACGGATTTTGTCTAATACACCAAGTCCATCCAGCTTTGGCATGACAATATCCAACAATACCACATCCGGTTGTTTCTCTTTAATCAAACGATAAGCTGACTCCCCATCTTTTGCAGTTCCAACTACCTGAAGCTCACTGTCACTGGAGACAATATCTCCCAATAAGTCCAAAGTAAGCTGATTATCATCTGCGATTGCGACATTTAGTTTTCCCATAATAGGCCTCCTAGATGTCAAATTCAGTCATATAAACTATAAACAAGTCATGTCAGTAAATTTTGTCGAAGTCTGTCGATAAAATTTAATATAAATATATCACAGTACGTGCTTTATTTCAATGTTTCTTCCGCCGCAAGCACTACAACA
>URYB01000300.1 GCA_900552085.1 uncultured Lachnobacterium sp. | reverse complement strand
TTTGTATCGTCCGCAGCTTGTAATTGTTGCAATCGGCCAGAATGACAATCATCCGGAAGATTATATGAAAGAAGATCCGGATGGCGCAAAGGCGCAGAACTGGAAAAAGCATTATGAAGCTTTTTTACGTAAGTTGCGCAGCACATATCCGCAGGCACATATTGTCTGCATTACGACTTTGTTGTGGCATGATGCCAACTGGGATGCTGCAATCGAGGAAGTATGCAGCAGCCTCCAGGATGAAAAGATTACCCATCATCTCTTTACGCGAAATGGTAAAGGTACACCGGGACATCAGAGAATCCCGGAGGCTGAAGAGATGTCGGATGAACTTTGTGCATATATCTAAAGCCTCAATATTCAGTGGTAATCATTTACACAGACGCATAGTATATAGAGATATTGAAAGCGTGTGTAGTGATGTATGAAGTATAAAAATCTGGTAAAGCACATTGGATGTAAAATATTGTTTTTGCTTCTGGCATTTATGCTGGGATGGCTTTTTGGAATGATTATGAATTTCTTTCATGGAAAAGATCATATGATACAAACTTTATCGACAGCGGCGGAGGAGAAAAAGCAGATTGCAATTACATTCGATGATGGACCCAACCCGGACTATACAATGAAATTATTGAAGGGACTAAAGAAACGTGGTGTAAAAGCCACGTTTTTTGTATTGGGTGAAGAAGTGGAGCGTTATCCGGATATACTAAAAGCGACATATGACGATGGTCATATGATAGGCGTACATTCTTATCAGCATGTAAATTTTGGACAGATCGGCGATGCGGCAGCATTGGAACAGGTGGAAAAAACACAGCAGGCAATCTATGATGTGACAGGTGAATACACCGGGTATATCCGGCCGCCATACGGCTGCTGGAAAAAAGAACTGGATCAGGAGTTGCCAATGATCGAAGTACTGTGGGATATTGACCCGTTAGACTGGGCAACAAAAGATGCCGATACCGTTGTGCAGAGGGTATTGCAAAAAATCCCGGATGGGAGTATTATTTTGCTCCATGATGCATCCGAATCCTCTGTTTCAGCAGCTCTTACAATTATTGATACGCTGCAGAAACAGGGGTATGAATTTGTTACCGTGGAAGAACTGATGCTGGAGTAAAACAGTATTTGTTATTAAAGAAATTACGTGTTAGAATAGGAGAGTATAAAGTTTAGAGACAAAAGTGTTAAGTTTTCACAGAAAACTTGACATGCAGCGTTAGCCCATTTGCTGAAAGCAAATTATGCATGGGCTGATGTTCAAAAGGAAAGAGGATAAAAATGGAAAAAAAGGTGATTCAGCAGGAGTATTTGACTGGAGAGAGAGCACTTTTTATGTCAAAAAATCTTGCAATATATGATAGTGTTTTTGCCGAAGGGGAGTCACCGCTGAAAGAAAGCGAAAATATAGAACTGCACGACTGCCTGTTTCGGTGGAAATATCCGCTTTGGTACTGCAATCATGTGCGTGCAGAGAAGTGTACATGGTTTGACATGGCCAGAGCAGGGGTATGGTATACCAATGATATTGAAGTGAGAGATACGATTATCGAAGCTCCGAAGAACTTCAGACGATGCGATGGGGTCAGACTTACCAATGTAAATTTCCCAGACGCGCAGGAAACTTTGTGGAACTGCAGCAATGTAGAAATGGATCATGTGGTTGCGAAGGGTGATTATTTTGCGATGAACTGCAAAAATATGAAACTGGATCATTTTGAACTGGTTGGTAATTATTCGTTTGATGGTGTATGCAATATGGAAATCCATAATGCGCGGATGCTTTCCAAGGATGCCTTCTGGAATACGGATCATGTGACCGTATATGATTCTTTCATATCCGGGGAATATCTCGGATGGAATGCAAAGAACCTGACTTTGGTAAACTGTACCATTGAAAGTTTGCAGGGGATGTGCTATATTGACAACCTCGTAATGAAAAACTGTAAATTGATCAATACAACGCTTGCGTTTGAGTTTTCCACCGTGGATGCGGAAATTACGAGCAATATCAACAGTGTGATGAACCCATCCGGAGGAACAATTACAGCGGATCATATCGAAGAACTTATTTTGGAAAAGGACAAAGTAGATCCGAAGAAAACAAAAATTATCTGCAAAAATTAATTACATCAGGGGATCTGAAAGGAGAAGAACATATGAAGAAAAGTCACAGAAAAGACGTTATTATTGCCAGAATTATTTTTGCGGCAATGTGTATTGCATTGATTGCGATTATTATCGGAGTGGTATCGCTGATCAACAGCCATCGTGGGGGAAACAAGGCGGACACACAGACACAGCAGACGGAGAGCATGGAACCGGGAACTTTAAATCCGGAACTGCCACCAGTCTCTGATGATGCGCAGGGTACAGAAAATGATACCGTTTATGTATGGACAACCACAGGAGTGAATCTGCGAAGTGAGCCGAATACAGACTGTCAGATCGTATCCGTATTGGATGCAGAGGCACAGTTGGAAGTGCTGAGCGATGAGGGCGAGTGGCTGAAGGTTTCTTATAATGGAACCGAAGGTTATGTAAGTTCTGAATTTGTGACCGGGGATGAGCCGGAAGATATCCCGATGGAATAGAAGAAAGGAACCGCAGAGTACGCAGCCGCATATGCTATATTGATGAGAACTTGGAGCGTGCCTGTGGATTATAGCGGTGATTTGTATCCAAAAATTCCGTTTTATATGACATACCCGATGCAGAATATGTATCTGACGGAGATGGAATATGAAAAGGATATCGAGCGAATGAAAAATTACTATCCGGAAAAGACAAAAGATATCATGAAACTTGTGGAAGAACGTCTGGATGAACTTGCCTATGAGGGAAGCAGAATTTATGATGAAGAACCGGATCGGATGATGATCCAGATGGAAATTGACCGGCTGTATCAGAAACTGTTAGAGCAGCAGGGGGAGCAGAGTCAGGCGGTTCCATCCTATTTCGAGATGGTACCGATGGCACTTGCGGGACAACAGCACAGACCACCGCACCAGGATTGTAGAGACGACTGGCTTTGCAGTATGGTAGGGGTATTGTTTGGAACAGAGTTGTATCGCAGACGTTGCCATCATCGCCGTTGCAGACGCTGGTGGCAATAAACACAATAGAGACAGTGCAAGGCGTGCCTTGCACTGTAAAGGAAAGACAGATCAATGAATAAGAAAGTAATTAAACCGATTGTGCTTGTGGCACTTTTTTTCGTGGCAATTATTATATTTAGCATAACAACAAATAAAGATAACCGTGATATGACTACGACGATGGCAAAGGCAACACTGCCGGTGATGTATTTCCAGCAGGGAGATAATCAAATCAATGAATTGCATGGATATGTCAATAAGATGGATGTCACACAGATGCGGGATTCCATTACAC
>URYB01000299.1 GCA_900552085.1 uncultured Lachnobacterium sp. | reverse complement strand
TTAATAATAGTTTATTTTCCCCAAAAAAACACATTTACTTAAATTTATTTTAAAAAAAAAAGGGAAAGAAGACCCGCCTGCCAGTCATGACAGTGGATGATGTCCGGACGGAATCCAATAACCGGAAGCATGGAAAGAACCGCCTTATCAAAAAAGCAAAATTTCTCGATATCGTAACGCATGTCCCCATAAGGCACAAAACAGTTAAAATATTCCTGATTATCAATAAAGTAGTATGTAATACCATCCAGCTTATACTGCAGAACACCCACATATTTGTTTGGAATATAGCTTCCGCATCCCATATAAAAATGCGTTACATACTCAAACTGATTACGAAAATGTTCCGGAATGCAACTGTAATTTGGAATAACAACTCTTACATCCCAGTCCTTTGGATCAAACTCTTTCGGTAAAGCCCCACAAACATCCGCAAGTCCACCTGTTTTAATAAATGGGACACACTCGGATGCCGCAAACAAGATTTTCTTCATACCTGCCTCCTATTTCATAAACCCATCAAATATTCTATTTACTCTTCCCAATTGTGATATACTTCCTGTACATCATCATCATCATCCAATAAATCAAGAATTCTTCCAATATTGGTGATATCAGCTTCTTCTGTAAGCGTTACATAAGTCTGTGGAATCATGCTTACTTCTGCAGATGCCATAGCAATACCCTGCTCTTCCAAAGCTTTATGTACAGCGTCGAAATCAGCCGGAGCTGTTGTAATCTCAAAGCTGTCCTCTTCATCTGCAAAATCCTCTGCGCCAGCATCCAACGCAAGCATCATAAGATCATCTGCATCCATGTCGCATTCTTCTTTGTCAATGATAATCTGGCCCTTTTCATCGAACATATAAGATACACATCCCTGTGTTCCGATGCTTCCCTGGCCCTTTGTAAATGCATTACGTACATTGGCAGCAGTACGATTCTTATTGTCTGTCAGACACTTAACAATGATAGCAGTACCACTTGGACCATATCCTTCGTAAGTGGTTGTCTCATAATTTACACTGTTTCCATCTCCTGCCGCTTTCTTGATACCTCTTTCAATGGTGTCGTTTGGCATGTTGTTAGCTTTTGCTTTTGCAATTACCTGTGCAAGCTTAAAGTTATTGGCTGGATCTGGACCACCATCCTTAACTGCAACTGCGATCTCACGACCGATCATGGTAAAGATCTTACCTTTTGCAGCATCGTTTTTCTCCTTCTTATGCTTGATATTCGCAAATTTGGAATGTCCTGACATATTATAAATCCTCTTTTCTAATATAGTATTCTTAATAATGATTTTATCATTGTTTGTCCATTCATGCAAGGGGCACCGTTCAGGCTTCGTCTGCCTTCTCTTCACTTTTCTGCACATGAACTTCATGGATCATTTTATTTTCTACTTTAAGTATGGAAAAAACATATCCATAGGCATGAACTTCCGCTGTCTCTCCATCACTCGGAATTTTATCCAGCAGAGAAACCAAAAGTCCATTTAATGTATCAAAAGAATCTTCTTCTATCGGAAGATGCAGTGTTTCGATCACATCCGACAGGCTCGCAGAACCGTTCATCAGATAACTTCCATCCGGATTCTTGCGGATAAGCTGCTCCTCTTCGTCATGTTCATCTTCTATATTTCCAACAATCTCTTCTAAGATGTCTTCCATTGCAACCACACCGGATGTCTGTCCATATTCGTCCACGACAATGACCATATGGCTTTTCTTCGCCTGCATCATCTTGAATAAACGGTTAATATTCAAAGTCTCCGGAACAAAATCAACATCACGGATCAGTCCTGGAATGTCCTTGATGGAAGTACGGAACACTTCATTTCTCTGTGCAAATGCAAACGCATCCTTAATATGTAAGACACCGATAATATTGTCGATGTCATTCAGATAAACAGGATATCTCGACTTATTGTTTTCAATAATAAAAGAAACCACATCGTTATAAGAGATTTCACCGTCAATCGCAATCAGGTTCTTTCGATGCGTCATAATATCTTTTGCCTCCTTATCACCAAATTCAAAAATATTGTGAATCATTTCTGCTTCGGAAGCTAACAATACACCCTGTTCGTGTCCTTCATTTACCATTGAGATAATTTCTTCTTCTGTGACATCATCATCTCTTGATGTTTTTTTCATAAAATCGGTTATTTTTTTGAAAATATTCGTCCGGTTGGGACTGGCATTTTCGTCCATATTATCTTACTCCTTCGATGGCTTCTAATAGTAAATCTTCAAAATCATACCATGGATTCTGCATTTTCGTCAAGTTATGTATACAGTTCCAGGCTGATTTCCAATGCTTTATCGATTTTGACAAGTATTTGATTATCCAGATGACATACCTTATCTTTCAATCGTTTTTTATCAATTGTACGAAGTTGTTCCAGCAAAACAACCGAGTCTTTTGCGAGATCATACTTATCGCAGTTGAGTTCTACATGGGTCGGCAGTTTTGCCTTATGCATCTGCGATGTGATCGCAGCACAGATCACCGTAGGACTATGCCGGTTTCCTACATTGTTCTGGATAATCAGGACCGGCCGGACACCGCCCTGTTCTGAACCTACAACAGGTCTTAAATCAGCGTAATAAACGTCTCCTCTTTGAATTACCATACTCATCACTCCATAAATTGTTATACCCATAGTATTTCCAATTTTATCGAGCGTATGCATTTATTTTATTTCAGAAACTGATAGAAACAATTTCCAAATGTTAAGCTTTCTGTGTTTCTTTATGACCATAATGTACTCTCGGTACACGTGGAGTGATCAGACATGCAAATTCATAATTGAATCGTCCGCTCAGTTCCCCAAGTTCTTCTAATGTAATGCAGGCATCACCGCTTTTCCCAAGTAAAGTAACTTCATCGCCTTTTTCTGCTTCCGGAATATCCGTTACATCTACCATGAGCTGATCCATACAGACTCTTCCGCAGATCGGTGCTTTCTGTCCACGGATCAATACATAGCCTTTGTTTGAAAGTCCTCTCGCATAACCATCTGCGTATCCCACAGGAACCGTCGCAATTCTGCGTTTGGAAGCAGTCTCATAAATTCCGCCATAACTGATTTTACGTCCAGCCTCCAATTCCTTTACATATACAATCTGACTCTTTAAGGACATAACCGGTTTCAAAGAAATAATATCTTTTCTGACTTCTTCTGATGGCCACAGACCATACAGTGTGATTCCGGCACGTACCATGTTCATATTTGCTTCCGGAAGTTCTACGATTCCTGCACTGTTTGAGCAATGATGAAGTGGAATGGTAACACCCGCAGACTCTGTCAATGCGATCATCTTTTTGAAACGGGCAATCTGTTCGTGTGTAGGCTCTTTATCCAGCTCATCCGCCTGGGCAAAATGAGTAAATATACCTTCTATACATATATTCGGCAAAGCCGCAATCTGTG
>URYB01000298.1 GCA_900552085.1 uncultured Lachnobacterium sp. | reverse complement strand
AGAACACCAGCCTTCCAAGCTGGATACGTGGGTTCGATTCCCATCACCCGCTCTTTCAAGAAACCATCTATGGTTTCTTTTTTTATTGCAAACTTACTTGCTTTTGCTGTATAGGAAATTCCAGAGGAATCTCCTATACAGCAAAAAAAGCATCGATTAAAATCTTTCGATTCTAGTCGATGCTTTTTTATTTATTCACGTATTATATTAGAATAAATCAACGGATCCTGTGAACTTGTCATTGATCACATAGTATGCTTTATAATCTTCTGGTTTTATGTAAATATTTAATGTCTTGATGCATCCTGCTCTATGACCCTCTGCAACAAACTGAGCTTTAACCTTGTCCTCAAAATTTGCAATACTTGCTGCATTCCCCTGGAACTCTACGATAAGCTCTGTTTTTGCTGGCTCCTTAACTGTTTTCTTTACAGCCTTCTTAGCAGTTGTCTTTGCTTTCTCTACTTTCTTTGCTGCGGTCTCGGCTTTTGCCTCTACCTTCTTAGCTGTTGTCTCAGCAGCAGCCTCAGCTTTCTTTACCGTAGTTTCTGCAGCAGCTTCTGCCTTCTTTGTTACAGTCTCAACTTTCTTAGCTGCTTCTTTTACAGACTCTTTTACTTCAGCCTTTGTTAATTTTACATCTGTACTTGCCTTGTTTACTTTTTTGTTCTGCATAATGCTTTCCTCCTAAACGAACAATTACTCACAAACCAAAAACTTTTCAATTGCAACTAGTGCTTCCTGCTCATCAGATCCTTCTGTCACAATATCAACAGACATTCCATCTGATGGATTGAAAGCCATAATTCCCATAATGCTTTTTGCATTGATGCGTCGATTATCACTTTCTAATGTAATATCACTGTCAAACTTACATGCAACCTGAACAAGTTCAGCAATTGGATTCTCATGTTCCTTTGCCACATTAGAAACAATTACATTTTTCTTACTCATACGCTCTCCCTTTCCTACATGTATAACACATAAAAGAAATATATATCACTTCCAAAATATTTGCAAGGTATCAACTGTATTTCTGTTAAAGTTTCACGAATCCCGTATAAAACCTCTGGTTGAATTGGTCATTTTTACAATAGTTATCTTCCCAGATATGTGAAGAATATATTTCCTGCATCCGAAAACCATTTATCTGCTTCATCGAAACTTTTCGATTTTGTTGTATGTGTTGCCGGGTCATAATAATAAATATGACTTGCAGAATATCCGGTTACAAGAACTGCACTGTTGTTTCCTGTCATCGCAAATACCGGACTTCCCTCACTCACATAAAAGATAATTTCGTCCACACTGCAGCCGGATACATCCAGCACCACAGCATCCTTTATTTCGTCTTCAATTACCTGTTTTGGTGTTGCACCGGCATCAATCAACGTCTTTACTCCGACATCATTTCCATGATATGCAAGCATTGCACTGACCGCTTGTACGACAGACGATGCACTCTTGTCTGCATCATTTACCTTTATATTCGCAAATGCATTCCGTGCAGATTTGCGGGCCCTCATCCATATATACTGCTGCTGACTGTCCACAACCACACCAAGATTTTCGTTTGCACAAACAATCGCATCCGAAATGTTATCCGTCGCAAGTACCACATCGCCTTTTTCATATACATAAAAGCGTTCGTTCTTGTCATTTTGATCGAAGGTCAGTGTCCTTGGTTTTTCCAGCAATACCGATTTGGATGTGATCATTTTAATACTCGAAGCCTTCAATGTTGCTTTCATTACCAGCTGATACTGTGTCTGCTTGATATCTGTAGCAGTCTGTCCTACTGAGATTTTTGTCTCCGTGTCCGCCGCACGATTCATGATTGAATCCACGCCCGCACTTGCATAGCGTCCACCCGTTTTTTTCATAAGCTGGATGGTAATGGTATAATCCTGCACGCTGATGGATTCCACTTTTCCGGATTTAGGCTTGTACGTCTTTACAATCTCATGACTGTCCTGCGAAGTTGACATAATCTTCAAATAATTCATTGGGAAGACTGTATTTCCGGCAGCTCCCACATTTACATTATTCTTCTTTGCCGCGCCATAGATGAAATCATTATTGATAAACCCAAGTGGCTGCAAATACAGATTATCACTCTCTGTTATGTCGTATACCGACTCATCCTGCAAATTCATCAGATGTATCGTCGTACTCGAATATTCCTTGTCTGCATCTACCCAGGCCAGATACTGGTTGGACTGTGAAGTCTGATAACAGCTTTCCTTCAGTCCCTCAACAATGACTTTTTCCTTGAGTGTCGTCAAGTTGATGCGGTACAGTTTTTCATCCATGAACAGATACAAGTTGCCTTTATCATTGACATACATCAACTGCCCCATCTCGGCTTTCAGAATCTCATAAGACTGCGTCGATGGAATAAATACTTCCTCCTCCATCGTCTGTACCAATCCGTCATAATGATATACGGCTGTGCCGACCTGTCCTTCATGATCCCCACGGTTCATGTATCCATAGACGACAAAGTCCACACTGCCTGCCTCATCTACACGCACAATTTTGATATCATGCTGATCCCAGTCATCCCGGATATCCGTGCCTTCCGAATCGCGGAAACTGAATACCTGCACAATCTTCTTATTGATGCGGTCAAAACACCACAGTTCGCCTTCCTGAACAAATGCGACTACAGTGCCTGTCTCATTCATAGCATATTCAATCTGTCCGTCTCTTATTCCAAGCTGTATGCTGTTTCCATCGGAAATAAAATTATTTTCTCCACGGAAAATCTGATTCGTTGTACGCTCAAAATTCAGGACGTACATGCGACTGCTGGTCATGCGAAGACGGTAATATTCTTCTACATCATAATATTCCGTCTCGCCTTTTCCATTCACATAAGATGCCACATAAGAAATCGTAATAACGTTATAGGAAGTATTGATCTCTTTAATGGAAGCAACCGTATCACCGATCTGCTTCGGTTTTAAATCTGCCCAGGTAATCTGTTTTAAAGTACAGGTCAGATCCACATAGTGAAGCGTCGTTGCATCTCCGGTCGCCGCATCCATATACTTTGGAATAAATGTATCCGCGTCATCCCGGAACGTATAGTCATGAAACTGCAACGCAAAATCCACGCACTCCTTGGCATAGCTGTCATTTGTCTGCATCAGTCTCGTGTAGTAATAAATTTCCTGCCCTTCTGCTTCCAAAGTCACCACCAGCGTATACTCCTGATCTTCATCCAGAATATTCTGGATCATAAGATCTGCTGTCACCTTGTTCCCGGAAGTTTTATAGTCGGTAACGTTGCTTTTTGCAACAAGTCTCTCCCCGTCCATGCTGCGTATCTCATAGCGCATGGCATCGATTTTTTTCCCATACGTATGAACAATAACCGGAAGAATACGTGTATCGTCCACAGGTGTAATGGAATCCCGCATCAGATCGGAAGAGCACACGTCTG
>URYB01000297.1 GCA_900552085.1 uncultured Lachnobacterium sp. | reverse complement strand
AATGCAGGCTTTTACCAGATCAAGGGAAAACTTTCCGGAACCTAAAATGAATCGGGAGGAGAATTCGTGTCCTCCTAAAGTAAATGTATCGTTTGTATGCATGATAAAATCCTTCTTTCTATATTTTATTTCAGATATGAGTCTCGCCGAGCAGCAGACGCGTAATCATATTGGCTTCATGCGCGGCGCAGATCGCGACGCGGGCAGCCATCAGTCCGTGTCCGTAAGCCGGTTCGCTGACACTGTCACCACATAAATAAAAGTTGGGCATGACCTGACGTGTGACGATTGTGTTGCTGCTGTCATATCCAGCCATACCGGATGCGGAGACGAGCTTTTTGTCAGGAAAATGGGTGAGAATCCCATTGACTAACATCGCTTTGGCTTCCGGCCGGTCGAACGCTTCACAAACAATCGTGGCATCGGAAAAAAGCTCCTGCAGATTGTCTTCTGTGACGCGGACACAGTCGGTCCGGATATCCAGATAAGGGTTGATTTTTAACAACAGCGATTGCAGAGCATCCGTTTTCTTCATGCCGATATGCTCCATGAAATATTGCTGCCGGTTTAAGTTGGTAATATCCACGGTATCGAAATCAATGAGATGCAGATGTCCGACACCGATACGTGCCAGCGCAAAAGCAACATTCGAACCGAGACCGCCAAGTCCTGCAATGGCGACATTTCCGGCAGCAAGTTTCTGTTGAACTTCCTGTGAATGACGCTCGTTCAGTGCTTCGTCGATTTCTTTTTTCGTAAGCTGCATCACATCAGCCTCCTCCTACAAAACTTACAATTTCCAGTACATCTCCATCTTTCAAAATGGTAGAAGCATAGCTGTCTTTTGGAAGAATCGCTTCGTTCAGTTCCACGGCAATGCGGTCTGTTTTGTAATCATTTTGTGCAAGATAGTCTGCAATGGTAATGGATGATTTTAATTCTATAGAATGTCCATTAATGGTAACCATATGGGCTCCTTTCTCAGGCAGAACCAGTGAGTGTTAATTGTTAAAATTTCTCAAATAGATGAATAAAAAAAGAGTCCACAAAGAAATACACCCGCGGTGGTGCACCCCTTCATGAACTCAGTTCACTCTCAGTAATTGCCTGTATTTAATTCGGTAATGGCGAATTTTGTCAATACAATTCGCAAGTTTCAGTATAAAAGAATTGATACTATTTGTCAACTTGTTATTGTTTTCGCAGATTATAACAATCTGCGAAACGCACCTCCAGTTTATGCGTACTTTTGGAGGAATGCGAGATGAGCATACACCTTTTCGAACATAACGAAAATGCATATCAGGCAGTTATCTCCATGCTAGATGAAACTGGTATGGCAGCAGTCATCCATCCGACCGGCACAGGCAAAACAATGATTGCCTACAAACTGATCGAAGACCATCCATTAAATCACTTTTTATGGCTTTCGCCAAGCGAATATATTTATCAGACACAATTGGAAAATCTGCATATGGAATTTTCGAATGTAACCTATCTTTCCTACAGTCGACTGATGAATAACAAAGACAGTATGTCCAAATTACAACCGGATTATATCATACTGGATGAATTTCATCGATGTGGAGCAGCAAAATGGGGAAAAACCGTTCGGGCACTACTGGAAATGTATCCGGATGCAAAACGGTTGGGACTGTCTGCGACAAATATTCGGTATCTGGATAACCAGCGGAATATGGCGGAAGAAATATTTGATGGAAATATTGCATCTGAGATGACACTCGGAGAGGCCATTATCAGGAACATCCTTCCGGAGCCAAAATATGTCATTGCAATGTATTCCTATCAGAAAGAATTACAACAACTGAAAAAGAAAATTAAAAATTTGTCCAATCAGGGCCTTGTGGCTGAAAACGAAAAACTGTTTGAACAATTGCGACGTGCTTTGGAACAGGCAGACGGACTGGATCAGGTCTTTGAAAAACATATAGCAAAGAAAGACGGTAAGTACATTCTTTTTTGTTCGGATAAGGAACATATGGATGAGATGAAAGCGCTTGCAGGAGAATGGTTCCGGCGCGTGGACAAAAGCCCGCATGTATATACCGCTTTTTACAATGATGCGGCAACAAACAGGGAATTTGCAGCGTTCAAACAGGATAACAGTGCGCACTTAAAGCTTTTGTTCTGCATCGATATGTTGAATGAAGGAATCCATGTGAATGATGTCGATGGAGTGATCCTTCTCAGACCAACGGTATCACCAATCGTTTATCTGCAGCAGATTGGACGGGCATTGTCTACAGGAGCGACAAAGAAGCCCGTGATCTTTGACCTCGTCAACAATTTTGACAGTCTTTACAGTATTGACTGTCTGAAAGACGAGATGCGGGAAGCAATGCTTTTGTTTCCGACGGTCTATGGAAAAAAGGACCATTTCGATGACTGTTTTCGGATTGTGGATGAGACAAAGGATTGCAGAGACCTGTTTTTAAAGCTTCAGGAAAATCTGCATTCGGCATGGGAGACCTATTATATCGCTGCAAAACAGTGGTATCAGGAAAACAGAGATCTGAAAGTGCCAAAACGGTACGTTACACCGACGGGACTGACATTAGGAGCATGGATCAACACACAGCGACGTGTACGTTCCGGAGGAATGTCTGGAAATCTTACGCCTGAGAAAATTAAAAAACTTGATGCAATCGGCATGATCTGGGATGTCAGCGATTATGGATGGAACGAAGCGTTGCTCGCGTTACAGGATTATTATAACGCACACGGCAATCTTGACATCAAAGCGAAATATGAGACGGCTGATGGTTTTAAATTGGGGCGGTGGATTGGCAATCTGCGGGCAAAAGTAAAGGCGAAAGGGCTGGATCAGGTACTGACCGGCGAACAGCAACAGCAGCTTGCGAAGCTTGGGATGATCTGGGACAGAAACAGCGAGAAGTGGGAACTCTATTTTAAAGCTGCAGAAGCGTATTACAAAACACACGGAAATCTGGATGTTGCAACAAAGTATGTGACAGAAGATGGCATTCCGCTTGGAAGATGGATCGCGAATATCAGCAGTCAGGTACACGGAGAGAACACCACACGCAGTCCACTCACGGAAGAACAGCGACAAAGGCTGGCTGGCATCGGTTTTTCGCTGGAAAAAAGGAGCGCCAGACAGTGGAATGAAAAATACGAATTGGCAAAAACGTATTACGAAACACATGGGAACCTGAATGTGCCGGTTTCGTATTGCGTAAACGGTATTCGGCTCGGCCGGTGGATTTCCAACATCCGGACCAAAAGAAAAAATCCGGGCACATCCGGCATGGTGCTTGATGAGATACGCATTCAGAGACTGGACAGCATCGGGATGAATTGGAAATAAAAATCAAAAAGGGAATGGAACGTAACAAACAATGAAACAAAAGAAAAAATGTAACTGTTCAGAACCCCTTCAGGTTCGTTGTCAGTTGTTGTGCAAAACAGAGAATTGAAAAATCTTTTTCTGCTCTGATTCGCTAT
>URYB01000296.1 GCA_900552085.1 uncultured Lachnobacterium sp. | reverse complement strand
GTGGAATTACTGGCAAGGGTTAAATCCCAGCTGCGCCGGTATATGCAGCTTGGAAGTGCACAGCCGGTAAATGCAAAACTTGTGGCCGGCGGCATTGAGATGGATGACCGTGCAAAAGAAGTGACATTGGATGGAGAACCGGTGAATCTGACGAGAACCGAGTACGATATTTTAAAACTTCTGATGGAGCATAAAGGCGAGGTCTTTTCTCCAAATCAGATTTATGAAGAAGTGTGGAATGACAGCCCTTATGGGATTGAGAACACCGTTGCAGTACATATCCGACATCTGCGTGAAAAATTAGAGTACAATCCGGCAGAGCCAAGATATTTAAAAGTAGTATGGGGCCGGGGATATAAGATGGAGGAAACAGAATGAAAAACTGGAAAGAACTCAAAAAGCAGTTCTGGGCGAAACTGATTGCGATGCTGCTTGCGATCGTCAGTGGCTTTGTATTTGTGGTGACAGCCGCGGCGACCGTGCTTTACGGAACCGTATCAGAGTTGCAGGCAAACCAGAACACGGTGGAAAAAGACATTGATATACAACTTTTGGAAAATTATGCAACGCATTTGTTCGCCGAAGGCGTAACTAGTTCTGACGGACTCGAAGAGGCAGAGTTTGACGGACTCGATGGTGGACATATTGCTTATACGGTTGTGAAAAAGCAGGATGGTGAAAAAGATATCGTTCTCTACACCAATAATGCTTCGGTGGACGCAGATTCGTGCATGGTACATCGCGAATTTGATACGAATACAAGATATGTGATCAGTGGTCAGGAAGATTCGTTTCTTGGTATGCTGCTGGGATCTTATAATACATATGATGATTCTTCCTGGCGGATGGCCAGTCTGGACCATATTATTTATAATCAGGAAGATGGTCTGTTCTATGCAGATGCAGACGGAGCTTACTTCCTTATGATGTCTTTTGACCATGTAATCAATGGACGAAAGAATGGTGTCGATACAGACATTTCAAGTGAAGGTACGGATGGAACCTATGGAATCGATGGGGTGGAAAGTGTTTCGTATGAATACAAAGATGTTTCCGGTGCGCCGGGGTATTATGCGGATGGAGATGGAAAGAAATTAGAGCAGGAGGAAATATCTTCCTGGAACATAAAAGATGATCTGCTGCGTTTTGACAGCGGATTTGCCAGCATGGATGAGGACTATGCACAGAAAAATGGCTTTTTGACCGTGCAGACAAAGAAATCACTTCCAAAGGACAAAATCAATATTGCAGGAGAGTATTCCATTGGCAGTGATCTGAATTTTGAATACGACGAATACAGCCTGAATAATGTGAAAACGACCAGTTACGATATTTATATGACGGCAAAAGATACGTCATCTACCAGGACACTTTTAAAGAATGGACTTGTCGATTACTTCGGACAGGGAAAGAAACTGGCTGCATTTATCTGCAACTTTCGCCATACAAGTGGCTGGTGGGCAGCAGGCAGTGCACTGCTTTGTCTTCTTTGTTTTGTGTTCCTGCTGAGTGCGGCAGGACGAAGACCGGAGGACGATGAAGTCCATATGCGCTGGATCGACCGGATTCCGTTTGGAGTCATTACCGGCGGCTGTTGCGCGCTTGTAACCTGTGGCGTCCTGTGTATTTTCGGAATGATCGGATATGCGTTTGACCGATATATTACAGCTTCACTCGCATTGGGGCTTGGCACATTATTTGCAGCGGCCTGCGAGTTCCTTGTGATCGGATATTTTATGAGTATTGCCGTGCGTGTAAAAACAAAGAATTTCTGGAGATACACCATCTTGCATTACCTGATTGTACCATTCCGCTGGGCAGGGGATGCTGCTGACAAAAAGCTGCCGGCAATGAAAAAGGTAACCGCACTGTTTGTGGGAGGATCATTGATTGAACTGTGGCTGCTTGAGTTGATGGCAGATGGGGATGTCGTGATGCTTTGCATCATAATAAAACTGGTGGAATATCTGGTCCTTCGTTATTATGTTTCCGCAATGCTCCGCATACGCGCAGGTGGCATGCGCATCGCAAACGGAGATTACAGTGAGCCGATCAACACGGAACATATGCCACGCGGATTCCAGGAACATGCGGAAAATATCAATCATGTCGGTGAGGGTATTTCCAAAGCAGTAGATGCCCGCATGAAGAGTGAGCGTTTTAAAACGGAACTGATCACGAATGTATCGCACGATATTAAGACGCCGCTGACATCCATTATCAATTATGTCGACCTTATGAAAAAGGAAAAAGTCGACAATGAGACCGTGCAGGAGTATATTGCCGTGTTAGACCGTCAGTCAGCCCGACTGAAAAAACTGATCGAAGATCTGATGGAGGCTTCGAAGGCTTCTACCGGAAACCTCAAGGTAGAACTTGAGGCGATGGACGCAACGGTCATGCTGACACAGGTGGTTGGCGAGTTTGAGGAGCGCGCAAAGAAAAATCAGCTGGACATCGTCGTGGACAGTCCACAGACGCCGGTAAAGATCATGGCGGACGGAAGGCATCTGTGGCGCGTGATCGATAATCTGATGAGTAATATCTGCAAATATGCAATGCCTGGAACACGGGTATATATTTCACTGGAAAAATTCAATGGAATGGTCATCATGACATTCCGCAATATTTCCAGAAGCCAGTTAAATTTCAGCAGCGAAGAACTGATGGAGCGTTTTGTCCGGGGAGACAGTTCGAGAAATACCGAAGGAAGTGGGCTTGGACTTTCCATTGCGCAGAGTCTGACAGGGCTGATGAACGGAAACTTTGCGATTCAGATCGACGGAGATCTGTTTAAGGCAATCTTAAGTTTTGAGGAGGTTTTGTAAGCGATAAACTTATTGAATGATACATATGCTTGTGCTATAATGAATCCCGAATTCAATATTTGAGTATATTCGGAGGAAAAATTCGTGAAAATAATAATCGCCGGTGATGGAAAGGTCGGCTTGTCACTGACGCAGAAGCTTTCTGCGGAGGGACACGACCTGACTTTGATCGACTCGAACCAGAAGGTTCTCGATTCAAGCGTTGAGCGTTATGATGTAATGGGGGTACAGGGTAACTGTGCCTCCATGCGCGTGTTAGAGAGTGCAGATGTCCGCAAAGCGGATCTGCTGATTGCAGCAACAAGTGCAGATGAGATCAATCTTCTCTGCTGTATGACGGCCCATGGATTAAACCAGAGGATTCATACGATTGCAAGAATCCGTAATCCGGAATATGGAAAGCAGATTTTTACCATGCGTGATGTGTATTCGCTGTCACTTATGGTCAATCCGGAGAAGCAGGCAGCCAGAGAGATCGAGCGTCTTCTTCGCTATCCGGGTTTTTTACAGCGTGAGACTTTTGCCAAAAGCCGCGTGGAAATCGTAGAACTTCGTGTGCCGAAGGGAAGTAAATTATGTGATGTTCCCCTTATGAATCTGCAGAACATTGTGAAATGCAAAGTCCTTGAGATCGGAAGAGCACACGTCTGAACTCCAG
>URYB01000295.1 GCA_900552085.1 uncultured Lachnobacterium sp. | reverse complement strand
TATAAACATAGGTCTTACCAGTACCGGTCTCCATCTCAATATCCAAAGAACAGGCTCCCATACTGCCAACAAGAGAATCCGATATCATGACATTATTATTCTGCTGTACTTCTTTTATATTTGACAAAACCATATCAGGCGAAATCAACAGGTTTTCATTTTTAAATCCAGACTCATCGAAATCATCTGTTAAACCAAATGCATTCTGTTCTGAATCGAATTTCAAATCAATCTGTGACATTTCTTTCATCTTCCTGACATTACCTATATCCCTACGATAAGATACGTTATCTATATATGGTTGTCCGTTAAAACAGTTCACTACACTATCAACAGCATCTGTCTGGTACTGTTGTATTTTAAAATTAAATTTCATCTTCAGCACCACCTTCTTCCTGTAACCATTCTTTCAATTTATCCTGTAATAATTTCTTATCCGGCAGATACAGCTTATACTGTGATGCATAAATATTAGAATCTTCCGGCAATGTCAGTTCAACCATTGCATCATTTTTTTCATTGCACAACAATACACCAATCGTAGGATTTTCTTCCTCTGTTTTTTCGTATCTATCATAATAGTTAACATACATCTGCATTTGCCCCAGATCCTGGTGCTTTAATTTGCCAATCTTTAAATCAAATAATACAAAGCATTTCAACAGTCTGTTATAAAAAACAAGATCCACTCTGAAATGATCTTCTTCGAATGAAAATCTTTTCTGTCTTGCCACAAAAGTAAATCCTTTTCCCAATTCCAAAAGAAACTGCTGCAAATTATCTAACAGCCTGTTTTCTAAATCAGTTTCTGAATAATTATATTTATCTTGAAGACCTACAAATTCCAAAACATATGGATCCTTCAGCACATCCTTTGAGGTTGTAATCACATTTCCTTCCTGTGATAATCGTTGCACTTTGTCCTTATCCCTGCTTAACGCAAGTCTCTCATAAAGAGAAGAATTATACTGACGTGACAAATCTCTGACTCCCCACTTTTCTCTGGCTGCTTCTATTTCATAAAATGAGCGTTCATCCTCATTTTCTATTCTCATCAGTTGCAGATAATGTGACCATGTCACCACAAACGGATGCTCTTCATCAAAAATCGTAAACACTGTTTCCGATTTCTTTATTGCAAATTCCGTAAACAGTGTTTCCGAAATTCGATCCTTATATGTCAAATAAAACTTTCTTGCCTTTTCCAGTGTAGATTCCGAAAAGCCTTTGCCAAATTCTTCTGTTAATTTTTTAGAAAGATTTATTATGATTTTTTTACCATATTCAGCCCTGTGTTTTCCCTGCTGCTGTACTTCTACAATCCACCTGCCAAGAGAATAATAGGTCATTATCTGGACATTATTTACCTGCTTTGCAGTAATGTTTCGTGCATATTTAATTAATTCAATTGAATTCTGACATAGCTTATCCATATTGATATCATATACAGATTCATTGATTTCATGTATTTTCTCCATTACAGCACCTTCCTTACTGTCTCAGGACTGATTGATGCAAATATCTGGTCAAAGTTGGTTGCTACACTATCATTTGCCATTGAGCTGTCTCTGAATGCCGCGTAATAAGGCTTTTTCTCTGCAACAGCCTTTACAGTCTCTTCCGTCACATCATTGTCAAAACATGCAATTAAAAAACCATCTGCCACATTAAATACCTGCTTACCAGCTATAGTTGTTTCTTCAATCTTACTTGAAAGTAACACACCTAAATCAAGCATAACCTGGAATAATAAGTCTTCCGGTGTTCGATCTTCTTTGATGTTATCTGCATATGTATCAAATAATGACTGCTGTGTTTCTGATGGATTATAATAAACGTCTTTCATATTTGAAGTATCACACTTAAGGACACGGAATCCACCATCAAAAGTTGACTCTGAGTATTCTTGGGCAATCTTATCCGCCGCTCGACGAATGCGTTCCTTGCCTATTTCACAAATCGTATTATATCCCGATTTATAAGCAGTTCCCTTTTCTTCACAAACTTCCGGCAACTGTACCATAACATACTTTATATTGATTTCTTTATCTACATTCATTTGCATTACCGCATGTGCCATACTAGAAGCCCCCGAAAAAAAATCCAATACAATAGAATTATCTTTTAGATTTGCCAAAGTCAAAAGTCGTGTCAGCAACCTTACAGGCTTAGGTCCATCAAACACTCCCGCTTCTAAAAGTTTTGTTACTTCTTTTGCCCCCTCCTGACTATGTCCAACATCTTTGTAAAACATAATCGATGTTGGAGCCATTCCATCATATTTTAATTCTGTAAGGAATCTTTTCATGCACGGAACGCTATTGCCATCAGCTCCAAAGTATATTCTATTGTCTTGGAGTCTCTCCAAAAATGCATTTTTGGAGAGACTCCAGCAGCGTCCTGCTGGAGGCTCGATTACACGCCCTGTGGGCGTTGTAATTGGATAATCACAAGCAGCATTATATGTTTTTACCGATAAATCACTAGGTTTCCATACCCCTCTTGGGTCATTATCCGGATTCTGATAACGTGCATTAGCTTCGTCTGTACGTGGTAAGCGTCCAATTACAAAGTTCATAAGATTTTTTGCATACATTAATACATAGTCATGACTATTCGACACAAAGCGTGCATCATTTTTGGGTGCATATGCCCTTTCCCAAATTAACTGTGCGACAAAATTACTCGAGCCAAATATCTCATCACAACATTTCTTTAAATTTTCCTGCTCGTTATCATCAATTGAAATGAAAATCACTCCATCATCAGCAAGAAAATCCTTAGCTAATTTCAATCTCGGATAAATCATATTAAGCCAATCTGTATGAAACCGCCCATTGCTATCCATATTCTTAACCAAACGATTGCCATCATCATCAAATTGTCCACTATTTTCTCGATACTCATCCATACTTTGTGTGAAATCATCTTCATACACAAAATCATTTCCGGTGTTATATGGAGGATCTATATATATCATTTTTACTTTTCCCAGATATGTTTCATGAAGCAATTTCAATACTTCAAGATTGTCACCTTCTATATATAAATTCTCTGTATTATCAAAGTCCACACTTTCTTCCCTGCATGGACGAAGTGTTTTATCAATCGGTGTATTGGCAAGCAATACTGCTTTCTTCTTATCAGGCCAAGTAAATTGATATCTTTCATCCTTTCCCTCTACAACCTTACAAGATATCTCTTGCCTAAGCACATCCGCATCAATTGCTCTCACCACAATTGGTTCGCCATCATCATCGTAACCAGTAATCGTCTCCGTAAGTGCATTTGGAAACATTTTTGAAAGTATCTCAAAATTTTTATCAGCTATGTTTTCTGTTTGCATCTTTAATTTATCAGCCATTGTCTATATACCCTTTAACCTTTCTTTATACCGTTGTATTCTCTGAACCATCTCAAATTTTTTCTTTGACTGTACTTCTTTGCGTGCCTTAAGCTCCAAATCTGCTATCTGCTTTTGGAGTTTTTCTT
>URYB01000294.1 GCA_900552085.1 uncultured Lachnobacterium sp. | reverse complement strand
TTTTCCTCTCCCATTAAAACTATATTTCCTTCTCTTAAAATAACATCAATCTTTAATGTATCTTCTATTAGTTTGATATTTTCATCAAAATTGCCAAATAACTCTCTTTCAAATGTTTCTTCTTTAACTATAAAATTCTTTTGTACTATCAATTGTATAGTCCTCCTTAGTTAAAATAATAATTATCAATTCGTATTTTGATCCTTATTATCATCTTCTTTATTATTAGTATTTTGAAATATCCGCCTCTCTGCTGTTATTGAAACACTGGAACTTTCGGATCTGCCAAAACGTCCGGATCGCACAACGCGGGTACGGATTACGGCAACGCCGGTTTCGGATGATAAAATAGAAATAGAGATTAAAGATCTTGGCTTTGGAGAATTTTTCCGTGCGACGGATAAAATCTGGCGACACACCATGGTCATATAGTGTCGATAGCGTCAGCCCATTTGCTGAAAGCAAATTATGCATGGGCTGATGTTCAATAATAGGGGAAAACATATGAGTGAATTATTGTTCTGTCATGCACCGATTGCAGCATTGCCATATTATATCGAGGGACTTGGAATTAATATTTATTCAATGGAGGAATTGTGCTATTTTATTGCAGGAAATGTGTTTCTGCTGGATGATTCCTTTATGAATGAAGAATTGTGTACCTGGATAGAAAAGCAGATGGGTGCGTATAAACTTGCGGAAAATTTAAGAAATGTCATGCATGCGGGCAGACGTTTGTCGGTATTTGTGGGACTGATACTGGAAGATACCTGTTATTATTCCAAGCCGGAAATCGACAATATTGTTTCTACGCTGGAACAGCTGGAACAGAAGACCGGTTTTGAATGCAGCAAGATGCGTGCGGATCAGTTAATGGAAAAGGAAAAGTATCTTGCCGCGATCTATGCATACCGCAAATTGCTTGAGTCAAAGGATGCAAAAGAGGCGGATGCATTGGTGCGGGGAAATGTATGGCACAATCTGGGGACGGCATATGCGCGGCTTTTCCTTTTTGGAGAGGCAGCAGCATGTTATGAGAAGGCCTATGAACAAAATCAGACATATGAGTCCGTGCGGGAAGCGTTGTTATGTTACTGCTATATGGAGGATGAAGAAAAACTCAGGCAGAAATGTACCAAGTATTTTGTGGATGAGAATGCAATCGAAGCGCTGAAAAAAGAGCGGGAGCAGGCAGGCGAAAATGCCCGCATCCAGGAATTTGATGAGCGTCTGGAGCAGATTCGGTCCATGTTTACAGACGGACAGAAAGTCCAGGCAAAAGATGCATTAAATGATATTATTTTTAACTGGAAGGAAGAATACCGAAGAGGTTGTAAAGTATAGCTATTATGTTTTTATCGAAACTTTTTCATAGAAAAAACAAGAAAAAATGGGAAGAGGATGTTGCAAAGTATGAGCAGGAGCGCTATGCAGCATTAGAGACAGAGGACAGTGAGCGGACACTGCATCTTACGGAGCCGAAGAATGCTGCAAGTTATGTAGTGGATCTGTGCGAGCAGATGATCGATGTATCCAAAAATATCGAAGGTATCCGGCAGGAATATCAGATGGTTACTTCATATCTGACCGATATACAGATCATTGAAGAACTCACGGAGGCAGAGCGTGCACCAATCGAAGCCTGTGCCCAGCATGTTTCCCAACTGGAAAAACAAAGAAGTGAATTTTTAAAGATCGAACATAAACTTTCGGATACACAGTATGGTCAGATGCAGCAGGAGGAGGCTGAAATTCCGGGTGTTATACGCCGCTTAAAAGAGAATGAAAATTATCTCGACAAAATAAAAAAAGATCTTGCTTATCTGGAAGGCGAAAAACTGCAGTGGTCTATGCTTCGGACGGAGTCTCTGCAGACACAGGGCATTATGAGAAAAGCATCTTGTATTTTACTGGCTGTATTTGCGGCTTTGTTTGTAGGATCTTTGATCGGTTCCTGGTATTTGCAGCTGGAAGCGCAGTTACCGATTACAATCGGATGTTTTGTTGCAGCAGTCATTGGTGTGTTTATTTTTATCAGATATCTGGAAGCTACAAGAAACATCCGCAAGGCGGATGTGAACAAAAATCACGTGATTTCTCTGGAAAACCATGTGAAAATCCGGTATGTGAATATAAAAAATGCGGTGGATTACACATGTGAGAAATACCATGTACGCAATGCAAAGGAGTTGCAGGCGTTGTATGAGCAGTATCAAAGTGAAGCAAAAGAAAAGGAACAATTCCGAAAGACGAACGATGAGCTGGAATATTATTCGAAATCTCTGATTCACTATCTTTCGAAACAGAAAATGTATGATGCAAAAGTATGGATACAGCATGCGGATGCAATTATAGACAGCAGGGAACTGGTTGAGTTAAAACATAATCTTATTGAGCGCAGACAGCATTTGCGCGGACGGATTGAAAGCGCGCTGCAAAGCATTGAGATTATGAAAAAAGATGCGATGAAGCAGGCGCAGCATATGGATGACAATGGCCTGCAGTTACAGAAGATCATTCAGAAAATAGATCAGATGAATCAGTACTAAATCCTTCACATTTTATGCATATATTCATAATATATAGCATACGCAAAATGGAAAGGATTTCAGATGATGGATACAAAATTGAATATCACATCCTGCAGAGAGGCAGACACACAGCAGGTACCGGGTATGGCATATGTTCCGTGGCAGCAGTTTACCAAAACCTATGATCCCAACCGGGCGCTGAGAGCCGGAACGATTTTCCCGGAACTTGATAAGCCGTTTACTGGAAATTGTGCATGGAACAATGGAGGTAGACGCAGATGAACAGACAAAATCAGGATATGCAGCAAAAGAGAATGAATCAGAAGGAACTGTATGAATGGATCATGATGCTTGGATTTTGTGCTGTGGACATGATGCTTTATCTGGATACACATCCGGATGATGAAGAGGCACTGAATTATTTTAATCAGTGCACTGCGCTTTACAATGCAGCAAAGCAGTCTTATCAGGAACAGTTTGGCCCATTGAATGCATTCTCAGAGCAGGAACGTTCTTCCTGGGATTGGAATACAGCACCGATGCCATGGGAAGGGGGAATGTGATTTATGTGGAGTTATGAAAAACGATTGCAGTATCCGATTCATATTACAACACCGAATGCGAAGATGGCGTCTTATATTATCAGTCAGTATGGCGGTCCTGATGGCGAATTAGGAGCCTCCATGCGGTATCTGTCCCAGCGCTTTTCCGCATATAACCCGAGAGTGGCAGGATTACTTACGGATATCGGCACGGAAGAACTGGCCCACCTCGAGATGATCGGAGCCATTGTGCGTCAGCTGACCAAGGGCTTGTCGGCAAAGGAATTAGAGGCCGCAGGTTTTGCCCCTTATTATATTGACCACACGGCAGCAGTATGGCCACAGGCAGCCGGCGGTGTGCCGTTCAGCGCTACGGAATTTCAGTGTACGGGTGATGCCATTGCGGATCTGGTGGAGGATATGGCGGCGGGACAGAAAGCGG
>URYB01000293.1 GCA_900552085.1 uncultured Lachnobacterium sp. | reverse complement strand
TAAGCCATAGCATTTCAAACAAATCCGATACTATGGCTTATATGCAAGGACTCGTGAAAATGACAAAAAATTGTCTCGTGCCATAGCCAAAGAAAAACACAAAATTATTCTCTCTTTCAATCGCTGGCGCAATTGTACATTATCTTCCTTTGGATATGACCCTCTTATATGTCCTTGCTGTGGCGAAACAATGCTTTTCCTTGAGCTTTATCATAGACATCAGCATATTTCTCTGAGCGAAATGTACGAAAGGGCTATGGGCAGGCTCCCATATACTTCATCAGCATAAATATATACATCACACCTTCCTCTGTGATAGAATGTAAAAAACGGAGGAAAATACTATGTCAAAACGTTCAGATGAAATCAGAAACAAGTACATACAGAATCCACCTGAAGGCATGACTGCTGATGACATCCGCCACATGAGTGAGGATGATTTGCTCGATATGGATTACTTCTTAAATGAAGACGATGAGTTTGGTGAAGACTTTCCTGGAGCTGAAGGCTTCTATATCTTCTAAAACCTATCGTTTACTTGTCGTGCCCGCTAAATTGCGGGCCCTTTTCATATCTAGCTATCCCAAAGTTAGAACTTTCCTATAAATTAAAAACAGGCGGTCGAAACCGACCGCCTAATCAATTACCATATTCTTTGTTTTCTTCAATAAATGCATCTAAATTTTCTTCCAGAGACGAACCCTTTTTATGTTGACTGAGCAGCCATGAAAAGGTTTCTACATAACCCTGAGGCTTATTAACGTTTCCACTTAAGTATTCACCTTCTAATGTACTTACCACAAGAGATGCGTCTGCAAAATAGATATTCTCCTTCTCTGCAAAAGTCTTCCAAGCGTCTTTATTTATTTCTGCAGCATCATAAAGAGACACTTCTATGGATGCCTCATCCAATACTTCTTTTTCTCCGGAGGGACTAATACTGAAGACCTCGTAATCACATGATGCCATGTCATGATCTACAAGTGGCTTGTATCTCATAAGATAATCTTCCCCATCCTGTTTCACTAGATAATACTGCTCGCCCAACGCATAGTTGCATAGAACTTCCTGCTCAAGCAGGGTAACTCCGTTCTGTTCCACTGAAAGAATTACGCTGTTGTCATCTTTTCGTTTTTCTGTGAGTACACTGATTATCTCAGATGCTCCATCATGGTTCAAATCAGCTTCCCAAGTATTTTCTTGTGTTACTGGCTCTGTTGATTTCAGTTCCTGTTCTGAACCTTTGGTATTTGCACATGCCGAAAGAGCACAAATAACTAACAACATTGTCACCAAATATCCTCTTTTTTTCATAATCACCTTTCCTATTCTTAGCTGTGTTTTTTCATCTCTATTATTCTAAAAACAGCAAAATATTTATTATTTCAGCACAGTATATCATATTTAATACTATATTATTATGCATGTTCTGCTCTTAATACAATTCGCAGTATTTTTAATAGCCAATACTGTAACCAAACAAAGAGACGTCTCCCGAAGAATAGTCAGAACCACTATAGTAATAATTTAAAATTTGGCGACAACTATATCCATCCGTAGAAGCGAGTTTCTGTGTTCCCCTTTGCTGAAGAATACCGCTTCCTTTGGTTCCGCGACTACCGGATGTACCAGCCGCATACCATGGAAAGAATAATTTGCCAGATGAATCCGCCATACCGCTATTATTAATAGAATCAATTGCCTTAGATGTTGATGCATACGATGAATTAGGTTTATACATTTGCGTAGATTGAGTAAGATTATATCCTCCGGCACTACTCATAGGACTTATGGCTCTGTAAATGCCAACCATCTTTACGCAATATGCTCCAGCCTTCAATGCCTCGGTATTCCAACTAGGAATCCACTCGTTAGGTAATACGTTCTTCATATAGCTGGTCATCGATACGGTTACTATCGCATTGTTTCCTGTTTGATCCAACTTTACTTTAATTGACGTAGGATATGAATATGTAGAATAATGACTTAACATTGGAGGATCAACTGCCATTGGCATGATTTCACCATTCTCCTTCCGTGTAGCCAATTCAAATCCCTCTGTAAGTATTTCATTTTCTCCATTTACTACAAGCCCTTTTTCGGCGGACTCTAAAACATTTATGGCATCCTTTTCATCTTCAGTTATTTTACCATTTGAAATCAATAACGGTTGAACTTGGTCCTTAATTAACGAAACAGATGGTCGATTAAATTGAACAACCTTAATATTACCGTCTTCCACAGCTAAAATAATCAAAAAATAGTTGATTCCATTATAGAAAAACTGGTTTTCTTTAGAAACTTCGCAGTTTACTTCCGCAACAAAAGAATAAATCGTTGAACTTGTCTCTAATATAGGATACTCATTTTTAAGCCACTCTTCTTCTGCAATCTCATTTTCTATGGCATATGCTTTTACCGACAATACTGCATCTACCTGTTTGATGCCATCTTCTATGGAATTATCTGCAAAATAAGAGCGATAATAATCCGCCTCTTGACTACACATTAAATCAGAAAAAGTGGTCCAATCCTTATGATTCACAGCATCAAACATTTGATAAATAGCTTCTTTTGCACTTGAAAGATTGATTTCAGATTTCTGTGTTTCCGCAGCCAAAACAGGACAAGTTGATATTAATGTGATACTTAACACTAAATAATTGACAGTATTTTTCTTATTTTATTCATCCCAATACCCCCATTACTTCAAATTGTACATTACAATATGCAACTCACAATTATGTCGACTTAATCGTAGCTTTATTATATTCACATTGCACTATATTTGTCAACATCTATATTTCTTGAGTTTCCGCAGTTTTATCCACAGAAGCCCTGATTTACTGTTTTCGTAATAAGCAACTTTATAAAAATGCCAAAATTATAAGGAATCTTCTTCCTTTTTGATGTAAAATTTAATCACCACAAAAAAATCTCACTAAACAAAAAAGAAAGGGATTCCTTATGGCTAATTTTACATCAAATACTTATCAAATGAAACGAAAAATTTTAACTTTTACAAATAAAATTTCCAGACAGCTAACAAAGCCGGAACGTAAATTTGTGGCAGACATTACATATGGCATATTAGCTGCCGAAAGCTGTCTCTTAACGGATATCGTTGACCAGCTTCATGAAGATTCCAAGAAAATCAATATTGTTGACCGGCTTTCCCGTCATCTCGAAAAAGGGACGCCTGTTAAAGCCGCTGTTTCCTATCTCCAGATGGTGAAAAAATGGATTCCGTCTGAACCGGTTATTCATATTGATGATAGTGACGTTGTAAACCCCGACGAATACAAATTTGAGTCACTCGGCATTGTCCGGGATGGCTCCGAAAGCTCCTCAGCCAAAAACGTGTACCAAAAAGGCTATCACGTTACAGAAGCCTGTGTTCTTACCACCAGCAATCACCCTGTCAGCATTTTTTCAAGAATACATTCTTCTGAAAAGGACTATAAATCGGCTAATACCATTACCTTTGATGCCATGGAACGGGGTGCAGCACTCTTT
>URYB01000292.1 GCA_900552085.1 uncultured Lachnobacterium sp. | reverse complement strand
CTCCACTACCCTTTGCATTAGTCCTTACTACACCTATAACTGCCATTGTGCCTTCTGCATGCGTATTAGCTGTACCTTTGTCAGTCTTTACATCGTTCTCCTTTACTGGAGCTGGAGCAACAGTTGCAGAACCAGTTGCAGCATATGCTGTGCAAACAGATCCAAGCATCATTGTTGCAGCTAAGATACCTACCAAAGCCTTTTTCATTAACTTCTTCATTGGAATCATCCTCCTTTCCCTAGTTATTGTTTTATGTGAACCCTATTGGGGGAACACCATATGTAAGAGAGCTTATTCAGCTCCATACCCATAATAATCAGACTTACCATAGTAACCTTTACCATAGTAGCCCTTTCCATAATAGCTGCCATACTTATGGTAATAACCACCAGCAGCACCTTTTGCACGACTAAGTGCAATACCAACAACCGGACAACCGGCTCTCTCTAACTGGCGAATCGAATTTCTCACCATTGCCTTAGGTGTTTCTCCTGCACGGACAACCAATAATGCACCATCACACAAAGAACCGATTTTTTCTCCATCTGATACCAGATTAAGAGGCGGTGCATCTACAAAAGTATATCGATAGTTTTCTTCTAAAATTTTAAATGTTTCCGCAAGCTTCTGTCCTTCCAAAAGCATGGAAGGATTCACAACGTTTGCTGTATTTGGAAGAATATCTCCTTCTCCTATATCTGTTCGAAGTACATATTTTTCAAGTGTATCATCACTTGCAAGATAGTCAGACATTCCTGCGATTTTCTCTACACCTTCCTGTTTGATCTGATATTTATCTGCCATAACACTCTTTCGCAAATCCATATCAACCAGGATACTCTTAACACCTGCCTCTGCCATCTGACGCCATAACTGTATGGTAATAAAACTTTTTCCTTCATCCGGCACACTGGAAATCACCATGATTTTCTTTACTTCTCTACCAAGAAAGCTGACATTCACACGCAAACGATTCAGAGCTTCTTCAATAGCATACGGCAATTTCGGCATGTTTTCAATTTTTGCACTATTTATCGGTGTAAACTGCATTATTTTCTCTTCCTCTTTTTCTTATCTTTTTTAATATTTTTCTCTACTTCATCAGAAATCTCTTCGATAGTTCCTTCCGGAATCACAGTTAACGGCATAACACCAAATGCCTTTTCCACATCTTCTGCCGTATTCAAACTGTCATCCATAAGCATACGAATAATAAAATATGCTGCTCCAAGTAACATTGCCAATACAGCTCCAAGAATTGTATTCTTTGCCATATTCGGTGAGCTCTTCTGGTCTGGAACAACCGCATATTCAGCAATCGTAGGCTTTGCATTCTCGGATGCGTTCATTACTTTAGGAATATAAGTAACAGCGGTGTCTACCAGTTCATTTACAATCTTCTGTGCCATCTTTGGATCCTCATCCTCTACAGAGACCGCCAACAATCTGGAATCACCCACAACGGAAATGCTCACCTTTTCCATCAGTTCCTCGTACTCCATATTCAAATTCAGGTTATCGATCACCTCATTAAAAACAGGTCGAATCTTAATTAATTCGGTATAGTCCTGTGACAATGAAGTACCAATATTGAAATCAGATAAATCTAATACACTTCCACTGGATGCGGAAATCATATACATTTTCGCTGTAGCTGTATATTTTGGTGTTATTAGAAAATATGTAAAAGAACCAAAGATCAATGCCCCAACCACAAACATCAATATTAACCATTTCATTTTTGCCCGAAGCAAATAAAAAATTTCCAGAAGATCAATTTCTGTCTCCTCGTTTCTGTCCTGTTCTAACAGTTGCTTTTCGTCATTCATTCACTAATTCCCTTTCTTTTGCACCAACGGATATAACTCCTTCATGGCAGATTCTAACGAATCTTTATCCATATAGAATTCCCAGTGTTTTTCTCCATCATGAAGTTTTTCACCTATCCTGCTCTCTCCATCGATGATAATAATGCCTTTATCACTATACCCCTGCATGTTCTGTAATATAGTGGTAAGTTCATTCATATTAATATTTTCTGTCGCATATGGGCGCAATCTGTCATACAATTCAATTGTAGCATTAACATCCTCTGCATTTTTTTCTTTCATTTTGTTCATGAAAGCTTTCATAAAAATCTGCTGCCTGCGCATACGTTCTGTATTCCGATCATCATCCATCGCATAGCGTGTCTGAATCAGAAGTTCGGCCTGATGATCCGTAAGTGTTAAAGTAGTTCCCTTTTTCATCTCCGGATCTAAGCTTGTCATATCGTCTTCTAACGTCACGGTCACTCCGCCGACCTCATGGTTTAAAAGACTCATAGCTTCCATCTGTAAGGCATAATAACCATCAATTGGAACTCCGCCTAACATCTTCGATACTGTATTTACTGTATTTTCACAACTGGCTGTCTTATCTTTTCCATACCAGTGTGCAGTACATAACTGCATTTTTGCACTTGCGTTTGCAGTTCCATCTGCCAGAAGCATCGGAACCTCTGTAATTGTATCACGATTCAACTGTAGAATTCCATAACTTTTTTCCTGCTCATCGATAACTACCAGCATCAATGCGTCAGCCATAGATCCCTGATATTCGTCATCCGTTGCTTCCTCGTTACCACTTTTATCTGTTCCAAGAAACAAATAGGTCTTTACCGGATGATCCAGGGTATATTTTTTCTTATTTATTTTTATTGTCACATCTTTCTGCTCAAATTCTTTCCATACCTGTTCCGTCCCCGTTTCAGATGCGACTTCATTTTTTGAACTATTATGATCTATTTGCCGAACAATAAAGTAAACTGCAAAAATCACCAGAACAACAACCGCAATCTCTATGATTGCACGTATTGCTTTACTTTTTTCTCTCATTGCAGTTCCTCCTCATTGTATAAATTCTTCATGCACTCTTGTCTATTATAGCAGTTGAGGTTGATTTTACAATACTTTAATTGTAATCTTGTTTCTTTTTCCTTTATAAATATATTTTTTCATGTTTTTTTGACATAATGCACAATTTTTTTAATTTCGCGTATGGCAGAGATCCCTCTGCCTGAATGTTATACTCTCTTGTAATCATTTTTCTCTCCTTTTTTACTATTCAGGGCCTTTTTATATGAATATCCATGATTATGTTAGCATGATATCTGTCAAAAAAATACCTCTATTATTGGTTGTCATACATATAAGAAATTTGTTATATTATTTACAAAGATTATACCAAAGAAGGAGCGACCATTATGTTTCGTCTTATTTTAGATATTGCAGAAATCAACATTGACCAGTTAAAACTTCCCAAAATCCCAGGCATTGGCATGATCAAACGTCTTCCAGACGACCAGAAATTTGCGATGCTTGTCAACGTCATTAATGCGCAAAAAACGCAGTTTCTTCCAAAATTAGAGGAAGAGGCAAGCAAACGCTGGGGCTATATCCGTATCTCGGATCTTAATGCACAGATGCCTTCGGATGGAAGCTGTTATATCCGTCTGTCCATCGATGTTGCCGATGCAGATTATGACAAAGCCATCGATGCCATCATC
>URYB01000291.1 GCA_900552085.1 uncultured Lachnobacterium sp. | reverse complement strand
ATCGACGTACCGACAGCAAACGCAGATATTGCAAAGCAGGAACGTGAGATTGAATTAAAGCAGAAGCAGGTTGCAGTAACAGAAAAGTCTTTGGAAGCTGAGGTAAAAAAGAAAGCGGAGGCTGACAAATATGCAGCACAACAGCGTGCAGAAGCAGATCTTTATCAGCGCCAGAAAGATGCCGAGGCAAAACAGTTCGAGGCACAGAGAGCCGCTGAGGCACAAAAGGCTGAAGCAGAAGCAATGCGTTATGCCAAGGAACAGGAAGCTGCCGGTATCCGCGCAGTTGGTGAAGCTGAGGCTTCAGCAATTCAGGCAAAAGGTATTGCAGAGGCAGAGGCAATGGAAAAGAAGGCAGAGGCTTATGCAAAATACAACAAGGCCGCTGTTGCAGAAATGATGATCAAGGTACTTCCTGATATCGCAGGAAAGGTTGCAGAACCTCTGGGACAGATCGATAAGATTACAATTATTGGCGGTGGCGAAGGCGGCAGCAATGGTGTAGATCAGGTAGCAGGAAATGTGCCGGTTGTTATGGCAAAAGTATTTGAAAGCATGAAGGAAGCAACCGGAATTGATCTGGCGGATATCATTAATGCAGAGTCTTATGATGCAAAGGTAAATCGTAATGTGAACTTGTCCGGGTTAGATTCCGTGAATTTTGTTGTAAAAGATGATGGAACAAAAGTAACGATGGAAAAACCACAGACAAAAGTAAATGCTACGGCTGTTGAAGCACCAGCGCAGGGAATTGGAACTGCTTCAGAAAATACGAATCAGTAGAAGTAAAACATAATATATAGTGATATTCTTATTATCATCGATAAGGCACATAAATAGTGAAACGATCGTACATGTACGGTCGTTTTTCTTATTTTTTACAAAAACTTTACATAAGACGGCCAAGTGATTTTACATGAACTTGATACATTATATACAAAGAAATAGGGTGGATAGAGTCAAGTTTTCTATGAAAACTTGATATGTAGCGCAGCCCATTTGCTGAAAGTAAATTTTGCATGGGCTGATGTTCAAGGAAAGGGGAGAATGATATGAGCATGGATATGATATGGCAGTACTGTCAGAGAAAAAACTGGAAAAGAGATACCAAGATAAATCTGTTTCTTTTTCTTCATATGATATGATCATCTGGGCAATTGCTGGTATATGTTTGTGGTCGCTGGTAAGTATTTTTATTCTGAGGGATATCGGCTGGATGCTTACATTTGCAGGACATGCAGCTTTTTTCCCGGGATTTATCGGAGGCATCATGTTTCTTTGGAGTCATGATAAGAAATAAGAATATTTGCCAAAGCAGAGAATGCGTGGGCTGATGTTCACACAGAGGAGAAAAATTGAATGAAAAGATGAAAAGCATTTTATCCATGCTTACCAAAACTCTGTGCTTGGCGTTTTGGCCGGAGAAGCTGTAAAAGAATTGCAAAAAGGCGAAGTGGTAGAAGATGTTGAGAAACTTTTTGCAGCACCAATCTATGATGAGAAGATCCGTGAGCGAATCCGTTATATCTTTGATATGATTATGAAGGATGACGAAAAAGGCAAGGAGCAGAATGCCCAGGGATTGTACGAAAATCGTGTGATCAATGAGATACCGGTAAACTTACAGGAGGTCTTTTATCAGGATGCATATGACCGTTGTGTAAAAGAAGTATAATATAATACACAAAACAAAATGTACAATATAGTGCACAAAAGAATAAGGTTGTATATTATAATACAGCAAAAAAGCCCGGAAACAGGCTTTTTTTGCTGAATAAAAAGTTTTTTTAAAAAGATGTTGACATAATATAATGAACGTGCTATTGTATAGCTGTACAAAATAATAGACAAGATTTAGAGCAAAGACGCTTACCGATGAGGTCGCTTTGCTCTTTTTTTATTACTTAAAATTAAGGAGGAATTATATTATGAAATTAAAGGACACAGGATTAACCGCACAGGACATTAAAGACAAAGTAAGTAAATATATGATCGAGACATATGAGCGTTTCGATTTTCTGGCAGAGACAGCAGAAGGCATGTATCTCTATGATGAGAACGGAACTCCATATCTTGACTTTTACGCTGGAATCGCTGTAAACAATGCAGGTAGCCGTAACCCTAAGGTTGTTGCAGCAGTCAAGGATCAGGTAGATGACATCATGCATACATTCAACTATCCATATACAATTCCTCAGGCATTACTTGCTGAGAAAGTTTGTAAGACAATCGGAATGGACAAGATCTTCTACCAGAACTCCGGTACAGAGGCAAACGAGGCTATGATCAAGATGGCCCGTAAATATGGTATCGAGAAATATGGTCCAAACAGATATCACATCGTAACAGCTAAAGATGGATTCCACGGAAGAACATTTGGTGCCATGTCAGCAACCGGTCAGCCGGGAAATGGATGCCAGGTTGGATTCGGACCTATGACATACGGTTTCTCTTATGCTCCTTACAATGATCTGAAGGCATTCAAGGATGCATGTACAGAGAACACCATCGCTATCATGATTGAGCCGGTACAGGGTGAAGGTGGTGTACATCCTGCAACACCAGAGTTCATGAAAGGTCTCCGCGAGTTCTGTGATGAGAAGGGAATGCTTCTTCTGATTGATGAGGTTCAGACAGGATGGTGCAGAACAGGTGCTGTAATGAGCTACATGAACTACGGAATCAAGCCGGATATCGTTTCTATGGCAAAGGGCCTTGGCGGTGGAATGCCAATCGGTGCAATTTGTGCAACCGAGGAAGTTTCCAAAGCATTCTCAGCAGGTTCCCATGGTACAACATTCGGTGGACATCCGGTATGCTGTGCAGCAGCATTAGCAGAAGTTGGAGAACTGCTTGACAGAGATCTGGCAGGAAATGCCAAGAAAGTCGGCGATTACTTCGCAGCAAAACTTGAGAAGCTTCCTCATGTAAAAGAAGTAAGACATCAGGGACTTCTCGTAGGTGTTGAGTTTGATGATACAATCTCAGGTGTAGATGTGAAACATGGTGCATTTGACAGAAAGATGCTGATCACAGCCATCGGTGCGCATATCATCCGTATGGTTCCACCACTTATCGTCAGTGAGGAGGAATGTGATAAGGCATTCGAAATCCTTGATGAGACAGTAAAATCACTTTCATAAAATTGTTCATACGTTAGTTTGTATACACACACATAAAATCAGGACAAGGGCGTCACGAAATTACTTCGTGCGCCCTTTTTTTAGTGAAGAAGAGAGGGGGAAACAATGGCACATCTTGTTATTACAATAGGATGCGAATATGGCGCAAAAGGAAACCAGATCGGTAAAAAAGTTGCAGAAGATCTGGGAATCAAGTTTTATGATCGCGAAACGGTAGACCAGATTATCAAAGAAGTAGGAATACCGAAAGACATTATGGAAAAAGTGGAGGAAGGTGTTACCATCGCCGGAAAAGGTGCAGAAGGTGATGTTCGTGGATCTTTCTCAAAATACGCGGATTTAACAGAACGCGCAATTCACGTCCAGAAAACAATTATTCGAAAATTATCCGACCGGGAATCTTGTGTGA
>URYB01000290.1 GCA_900552085.1 uncultured Lachnobacterium sp. | reverse complement strand
ATGGTCAGATTGATGTCATCGTTTGCACAGACTTTACGGTAACGTTTCGTTACATGTGATACTTCTAACATTGTTTTTCCCTTTCTATGTTCTTTACTGTTTTCACAATATCACACTCTGTTTTGGAAAAAAATCTTTCTTTTCTTAAAAAACCTTAACGGTTCCTTAAAACAGATCCAGCATATTATCCAGATAAATTTCTTCCCGGACATGAAGCTGGTACTGTGGTTTTGCCATATAATAAAGCAGAAATTCCAGAATCAACGCACTGCCAAGCCCCCGCCCTTCAATCTTGAAATTCGAAAAGCCCATTGACATATATATGTTCTGAATTGCACCAATACTGATAAATCCCGGATTCTGCATTGCTTTGGAAAAGCGGTAGCCCTGATCAGAATCCGGCGCAGCACAGTGATGTTCCTCACCATTTTCTCCAAGGTTTTTGCGGCTTACGGCTTCATAGCAGGCTTTTCGGTCCATGCAGCCAACCCAGCAGCATTCGTTGCACAAAAACTCCACCTTGTCTTTCTTCGGCTGAGACAGGGTATTCCATTGCGTAAATGCTTTATTTAACCGAAAATCAGGCACGACATAACGGAAATCCTCCCGTCGAATTTCTTGTATTAGCTGTTCAAAATCTGTCAGAACTTTTGTGGTGGAAGAAACAAAATAAAGATGTGGGTAGGTCTTTTTCAAATATTCCAGCAGCAGGTCCGAATGGACAATGACGCCGTTTTGCACCTCTTTGCTTTTTTCCAATAATGCACAGAGAGCGTTGCATTTCTTATCAGAAAGATGTTCCTCTTTTAAAAGAGAGTTGCTGAATGTCAGCCGTGCAGATATTCCATATTCCTGCATCAGTGCCAGAACTTCCTGCGGATCATTGTCCCCGAATCCCGCGCGCCCACCGCCCCAGATACAATCTGCCGGTGCTCCGTAAATGGAACCAATTTCACACCAGTCATAAAAGTATTCACGGTGCTCCCGGAAGATTGGAAGGAATTCGCGATACAGTTCATAAAATTCAAACAAGCCCGGAAGGTGATAGTATGCTTTTCTCATGATTTTACCCTTTCATTTTCAGAAAAAGAAGCCATTCTCTTTTGCGAAGCGCCCTATCCGCGTTTTTTGAATTTCGCAATCGACTCACTTAAAATTTTTTCCGGATCGTTTCCCACGATATCAAGCATTTCCGCTTTCACAAGTTCTACCTCAGGTATTCCAAAATAATCCGTTGCCAACGTCTTTAAATATTCAAAACTATATCTTCCGTCATACGGACCTCCTGCAGTTGTAACATAATATAGTCTCCCAAAACAGACAATACCGCCTGTGCCAGGCGATGCGTTCTTGAATTCGTTCTTGGGCAACAATTAATATACAGCATTTTAATCCTCCTGAAATAATCCATATACCAAAATATAAACGATCTTTTCTACTATATTATATCCAATCTTTCATGCCGTTAATCTTCTGGTACTTTCCTTGCCCGCTCCGACAACGGCACTTCATTTTTCATGTAAGTGTCCCACACATGTATCCGGTCCTGCTCATCCAGCTTTCGCAATACCTTTGCGGGAACGCCTGCCACGATACAGTCATCCGGCACATCGCGGTTTACGACCGCCCCTGCCGCAACGATGCAGTTTTTTCCGATGGTCACTCCGCCACAGATTGTCGCACTCGAACAGATCCAGCTTCCGCTTCCGATGTGGATCGGCTTTGCATACTCAAGGTCATGGAAACCGTCCGGATACTGCTGCGGCAAACGCTCATCGGAGAGGAACGGATGGCACGGTGTCGCAATCGTCACGTTTGCGCCTACCCACACACCGTCTTCAAGCGTGATCGGGGCACAGTCCAGAAACGTGCATTTATAGTTGACAAAACAGCCTTTTCCAAAGTGTATATTGACACCATATTCACAGTAAAACGGTGCAAAAATCGCTGCCCCGCCATCCTTTGCAGACGGAATCAGTTTTTCCAGAAGACGCTGCTTTCTTTTATGCATCCACAGCGGTGTGCGGTTGAATTTATCACAGGTTTCCATTCCAAAAGAATGGTATTTTTCCAGATCTTTGCTGTCGGCATTGTAGAGTCTGCCGGCTTTCATTCTTTCCCAGTTGTTCATGTCTGTTCTCCCCTTAAATTTATACTTAATTGCCTCATCTATTTTATAGCCAAATCTATGCCTACTATATCACGTTTTCATACAAAAAAGAAGTCATCTCCTTTTCCGAAAATAACTTCTTAAAATCAACTCTATTTATGTGCCTAATCCCAGAAAGTTATCTTGTCTCAATCTCAAATAGTGGCTCGCCAGCTTTTACCGCGCCGTCTGCAATGAGCCGAATACTCTGATTATCCTCAAGTTCCGTACACAGAATCGGTGAAACCATGGACAGTGCGTTGGCATTCAGATACTTCAGATCAAGTTTTAACATCGGATCACCTTTTTTTACTTTCTGTCCGCTTTCGACCAGTGTCTCAAAACCTTCTCCGTTTAATTTTACAGTGTCGATTCCCACATGGATTAAAAGGCTCACGCCGCTGTCCGTCACAAAACCGACCGCATGCTTTGTATCAAACACAAATGCGACCTCGCCGTCTTCCGGTGCACGCACATAGGCATCCTCTGGTGTGACAACTGCACCGTCCCCCATCATCTTCTGTGCAAATGCATCGTCCGGTGCTGTCGCAAGATCTGCCGCAGTTCCGGTAATTGGGCTGGAAATTACGATGCGCTGTTTCACCGTGTCGGATTGGTTTTCATTCTCTGCTTTGCCTTGTGCTGACTGTTCTACCTTATTCTTATCGGCTGCATCATTCTGCTCCGACTCTGCAAACGTATCCTCCGCTGTCTCCAGATAATCTTCCAGATTGGATTTGATCACGGTGACATTCGGTCCGTAGATGACCTGCACGCCGTTTCCTTTGTGCACGACTCCGGTAGCTCCGGTTGCCTTTAACAGTGCATCATCGACTCTGTCCACTTCGATTACGGTGCAGCGCAGTCTTGTCGCACAGCAGTCCACATCCGAAATATTTTTCTTTCCGCCGAGTCCTCTGGTGATTGCGGCACTTACCTCATCCTTTGAGCCTGCTGCCTGGGTTTCTTTTCCTGCGTCTCTTTTTGCATTTACATCTGCCTTTGTATACAGTTTGGTTTCTGTATCATCGTCTTCCCGTCCCGGTGTCTTAAAGTTAAACTTTTTGATCATAAACTTAAAGATAAAATAGTACAGGAAGAAATAAATAATGCCGACCGGGATCACGCGCACCCAGCTTGTCTTGTCATTTCCCTGCAAAATACCAAACAGGAAGAAATCCAAAAATCCGCCGGAAAACGTAAGTCCTACTGCAATATTTAACATGTGCGCGATCATATAAGCCGATCCCGCAAGAACGACCTGTACGGCAAAGAGTGCCGGAGCCACAAACAGGAAAGAAAATTCCAGAGGCTCTGTGATACCGGTTGCCATGCAGGCAAGTGCTGCAGACAGTAACAGTCCGCCTGCTGCTTTCTTCTTCTCCGGTTTTGCACACTGATACATCGCAAGTGCTGCTCCCAGAAGACCAAAGATCATAAAGATAAACTCACC
>URYB01000289.1 GCA_900552085.1 uncultured Lachnobacterium sp. | reverse complement strand
TCATCATAAAAAACTTTATCTAAATGACATTGGGTGGCACATACTAACTGGGCAAAAGTCGGGGATAAAGTTACACTTCGCTATGTGGACAGCTGGAAGTATTATGATAAAAAAAGTGGAAAAGAAATCGATGCAGATGCCATTGACAGTTATGATGGTGGGTATGTCATGAAAGCGGATAAAGCAAAAGAAAAGACATATTCGGTTGTTGCCGAGATTATGGTGCCGAGTGCAGAAGATTACCGCTATTACGGCAGTCCGCAGTTTGTGCTGGAAAGTGATAACTTTATAAAAGACTCTGGAACGGATTGCGTGATGAGCCTGATTTTTGATATGAAAAACAATATGTATGCACGAAATATGGAGCAGTTCCTGAAACATTACACAGAGGATGAAAACCCGGTGTACAATTATGAATCCAAGTTTTCGTATGAACAGGAATTTGATTCTTTCCGAAATATGTTTCTGATCCTTGGTGGTGTGTTATCCGCAGTGATCGCTGTGGTAGGAATCTTAAATTTCCTGAATGCGATTCTTACCGGAATTATCGCAAGGCGAAGAGAGTTTGCGGTATTGCAATCCATCGGAATGACACGGCGGCAATTACAGCGGATGCTGATGATCGAAGGTCTGTTGTATACAATTGCAGCAGTGGTGATCTCAATCCTGCTTGTAGCTGTTTTAGAGCCGATGACAGGAAAGGTGGCGGGGCAGATGTTTTGGTTTTTCCGGTTTCACTATACCATTGCACCAATTCTGATTGCAGCCGTATTTTTTGTCATAATCGGAGCAGCCGTGCCACGGATCGTTTATCATTTTGTCGGGAAACGTACCATTGTAGAGCGGCTGCGGGAGAGTGATTAAGAAGAGCTTGCGTTGGAACCTAAGTTTTCCAATTTTCCTGCACTTACCAAGGGATTTGAACTAAAGAAATTTCGTTCATTAGTCGATATAGTATTTAAAAGTAACTATTTCGGAAGCACTTGAAATAGAAAAAGAAACAGGCCCATGATAAGATCAAGGAGGATGGAAATGAGCACGATTAACACAAGCTATGCAGCAATGCAGTATACGATGAATGCTACGCAGCAGAGCAACAAGCAGACAAAGCAGCAGGGAAGCAGCAAAGTAGCACAGAGCAGTCAGACAGAGGCTGCCGGACAGAAGACATTGTCAAAGGATGCACAGGCAGTACTTGAAAAGTTAAAAAGCAAGTATGGCAACATGGATTTCTTCGTTGCTGATCCTGACAGTGAAGATGAGGCAAAAGAAATCATGTCCCGCGGAACCAAAGAGTACTCGGTTATGATTTCCAGCGATGAACTCGAAAAGATGGCAGCGGATGAGGATTACTACAACAAAAACATCAACACCATCGATGATGCAGTGAAAAAGTCAAAGGAGATCAATGAGAAGTTCGGTGCGGAAAGTGACTATGGAAAAGAGAATGGTGTAGGAATTTCGCAGATTGGAATTAAAGTCAATGCTGACGGAACGACTTCCTATTTTGTTGAACTTGAAAAACTTTCAGATAAGCAGAAAGAACGCATTGAAAATGCAAAAGAAAAGCGTGCAGAGGAGAAGAAAGAGAAGGCAGAAAAAGCCCAGAAGAAAACCTATGTGCAGGCAAATTCACTGGAAGAGCTTGAAAAGAAAATCAAAGAGATTGACTGGGATAGCGTAAAGGAAACAAAACAGGAGACCGAAGGAAGCCGGTTTGATTACAGCGTATAATCTGACAAAGAACCACTTTAATAACGCTCAACCGTGTGGGCGGCAAAATGCTTCCTGTTTTTGGCAAAACAGGGTCTATAGCGAAAAAATATATAAAAATACCCCATTTTGCCTCCCAAAAATGCTTCCCCAAGCCGCTTTGGGGTCTATATGAAAAAAACGAAAGAAATACCCCGCTTTTTCCGGAAAAGCGGGGTATTTCTTTTACTTTTTTTGCTATAGACCCCAGTTGCATTGTTTTACAGCTGATTTTGTGCTGAAATGGGGTATTTTGGCATAATTTTTTCATATAGACCCCGCACACCTTGTTTCATCACACAAAATTGAACATTAACTGCAGCGGCACACATTGTAATGTGAAACAGTAACCATTACATAAAATGGTGGCACATATATTGTTATAATTCGAATAAAAAATAGATGACACAACAGGCATATCATGTTATAATCCATGCAAAGCATTATGTTTTCAAGCGTATATGAACACATATGGCCAACATCATATACCATGTCATTATGGCAAGTGCAATTCTGCAATCCAATCACATATATGCTGGTGTAGAGGACTGAATACCAGTATCACGACAGAGAATTTTCAATGCTTTTAATCACATTAAAAAAGCAGGGAGAATTCGATTGCGGAAGCTGAAGTTCTCCCGAACATAACAAAGGAGGACATATAATGTCAGAGAATGGTAGAAATGATAAAATGCCAAAAACGGATGTGTATGTAACTGATCAGGGGATATCAACGGAGTTAATGGAGCAGTCAGCGCGGCATCTGATACGAATCTTAGGAGAACCAGATCGTATGTACAAAGATCATGTGTTTCGTATGCTCCTAAAGGATCGCCACGTAGCGCTTGAAGTGTACAACGCAATGAATAGTACCAATTACACGGATCCAGAGGCATTGATTATAACTACATTGGAGAATGCTGTGTATATGGGAATGAAAAATGATGTATCTTTTATTATAGATTCCCAGCTTGTATTGTATGAACACCAGTCATCGGTAAATCCGAATATGCCACTAAGAGATTTATTTTATGTAGCTTGTGTATATTCAGCATTGATTATGAATGAAAATCTCTATGGAGAAAAGTTAATTCAGATTCCAGAACCAAAGTTTGTCGTGTTTTATAATGGGCAAAAAATGATGCCGGAGCGACAGGAACTTCGGTTGTCGGATGCTTATGAACGAAAATCGGAAAAGATATCTATGGAACTGGTTATAGAGGTGGTTAACATTAATCCTGGAAACAATCAGGAGCTGATGGAGAAAAGTCCGACGTTGCACCAGTATATGCAGTTTGTGGACTGCATCAGGACATATCAAAAAGATTTTCCTTTCAAAATAGCAGTAGAAAAAGCAATCAATGAATGTATTCAAAAAGGAATTTTGGAATCATTCCTTAAGAAAAATAAAGCGGAGGTGTTGCGAATGAGTATATTTGAATATGATCAGGAAAAACATATCCAGCAGGAACGGGATGCGTCAAGAGAAGAAGGCCGGCAAGAGGAACGAATTAAAGCAATTGAAAATATGATAAAATATAAGGTTGCGAAAGAGACAATACTTCAGGATTATTCGGAAGAAGAATACGAGGAAGCAGAAAAAGCAATGCTGGTTGAATCATAAAAATATGTAGAGTAGACAAAAATCAAGAAAAACTAAAAATAGGCACATGACATTAACTTATAACTTTGTCATGTGCCCTTTTTTGATGTTGATTAGAACCAATGTTGCGAATGTTATAATTGGAATAAAAAACAGATGACACAACAGGCGTATCATGTTATAATCCATGCAAAGCATTTATTAGTATAGAATTTCTGGCATATAATGAAATGATGGTCAAAAGGGGT
>URYB01000288.1 GCA_900552085.1 uncultured Lachnobacterium sp. | reverse complement strand
TTCTTTTCTCTTCCGGCCTGGATATAAGTTTCCTCCGCCTCATCTTCCACAACCACACAGTTGCTGCATTTTTCACAGATGCACGGACTGTTGTCGCCAAAATAGGACAGGATAAACTGACGCAGACACTCATCGGTCTCGCAGTAACGGATCATCTCATTGAGTTTCCGCTGCTCATTTGCCCGCACCACAGGATCATCGGATGCCTGTCCGGATGTCACTTTATACTGTAACAGGCGCTTGTTGATCATGATATCCTGTTTCGAGAAAAATAACACGCACTCCGCTTCTTCCCCGTCACGCCCGGCACGGCCAGCTTCCTGATAATAATATTCCAGACTCTGCGGCATGTTGTAATGAAGCACATAGCGCACATTGGATTTGTCAATTCCCATGCCGAATGCATTGGTTGCAACCATCACACGGATTCTGTCATAAGTAAAATCATCCTGATTCTTTTTTCGTTCCTCTAAAGACAGACCTGCATGATAGCGTCCCGCCGCAATACCATATTGCAACAAAAGTGCATACACACTGTCCACGTTCTTTTTTGTGGCACAGTAGATGATTCCACTCTCATCCTCATGCCTTTTCACATAATTTATGATACTATTGTCCGTCTCTTTCCCACCCTTGCGGTTGACCACACGGAAGAACAGATTTGGGCGGTCAAATCCTGTCACAACTGTCACCGGATTCTGCAAATGCAGACTTGCGACAATATCCTGCTTAACGCGCTCTGTGGCGGTCGCGGTAAATGCACTGACAACCGGACGGTCTGGCAGTTTCGCAAGGAAATCTGCGATCTCAAGATAGCTCGGCCTGAAATCCTGCCCCCACTGGGAAATACAGTGTGCCTCATCCACCGTAACCATGGAAATGTCGGCATAATATGCAAAGTCCAGAAAGCGCGCAGTGTTGAGCCGCTCCGGTGCCACATAAATAATTTTGTATTTTCCCTGCGCTGCATAGGCAAGTGCCGCGCGTATCTGATTTTCTGTCAGGGAACTGTTGATGTAGGCCGCGTGTACGCCTGCCTGATTCAGTGCCTTGACCTGATCCGACATGAGCGAAATCAGCGGGGAGATCACAAGCGTAATTCCCTCGAGCATCAGCGCCGGGACCTGATAACACAGAGATTTTCCCGCACCTGTCGGCATGATGCCAAGGACATCCTTTCCCTGCAGGATTCCGGCCATCAGTTCCTGCTGGCCGGGCCGCAGGCTGTCGTATCCAAAATAATGTTTTAATGTCTCGAGTAAATTCAATTGGTTCTCCTTGTAGTGTTTTCTTGTTTCCTGTCCAGATGGTCTTTCTTGTTCAGGTGCTAAATGGACAAAAGCAAATGATCATCTGTATACCATAAGATTTAAAAATTACTTGACTGTAACATAAAACAGAGTTATTCTTTTTATATTAAGAAATGGGTTTTTTGTCCGGTAAGCTATTATAGCTGAAGGGGTTGCTCGTTTCTTTTTTTATATCTATTATATCATACAAATACATTTTTCCATGTGCAGCATGTCGTATCAACATGGATGCATGAAAAACATTATATCTTTCAACCTCTCCCAGTTCTCCATATACCGGTAACGCAAATCTTGAATCATAACGATACCAGCCATATTTTGCATCTCTCTTATGCTTATTTGATGTGTTCTCTCTAAAATGTTTTCCGGAAGCAATCATTAATAATTCCTGTATTCCCTGTGACGCATTCGCTTTTGCCTTTGCATTTGTTCCGCGTAAACTTTCTGTATATTCAGATCCTGTATATTCATCCGGCAGATCTTTACCAACATAAATGCTATCACAGGTTTCTACAATTGAATAAACCTTTCCAATACACGCTTTTAGATATTCTTTTACATCATTCCAGTTTACACTTCTTTTACCTTTAAAAAGAATATCATTTATCACAACAATTTTGTTTCCATCCGCATCTTTTACAACAGAAATATTGCGTTTTGCCCCCTCACTCATGCATATTTCCTTTATTTTTCTGCAATTCATCATAATAAGCCTTATACCGGTACGCTGTCCTACGGCTAATCTCCCCTTCTGCAACAATTTCCATAATTGTCATCCCGCTCTCGTATTTTACAGCAAAATCCAGGTAAGAAGTCATCCAGGCTTCGTCATGTTTTTTTCTCCCTCCAGTATTGCGGTTTTTATACACTTCAAGTTCTGCCCGAAGCTGTTCGTTTTCCCGTTCCAGTTGCGCAATTCGCTGCAATGCACTTTTCAATGATATAATTGCCATACGCCTCCCGTGCCACTTTTATTTTTGACACAATTATAATCAATTTATTTTCTTGTGTCAATATCTGTTTCTGGCACATTTTCAAAAAATAATTTGTCCTTAACGCTGCCTCTTTTTTAAAGCCAAGTTTATACAACAGCCGGGCTGATGGGACATTCTCCTCATTGTATTTTGCCTCCACCATATAATTGCAAGCTGAGCATATGGAATATCCATCGTAACATATCCAATGCATTCTCCATCACAAAATTTTATTTTCTTCCGTATATAATACCCATGCCACTGATCATCCATGGCGTTGTCACATATCTCGGAATCGCATCAAGCTTCTTTTCCAGATTCCCGATATAATGAATTTCCGAAATTCCTTCCGCTTTTAATTGTTTCACAAATGCATCCATATCACCATATAACGCTTTCTGTGAAAACATATCCTGAAAAGAAAAAGCGCCACCTTTTTTACAACCCGAAGTGCTTCTCTTACCACATCACGTTTGTCTTTTGCGAAATGCACTTCATGAAACACAAAATTGCTCACTGCTGCATCAAACGTTTCATCTGCAAAATCCAGTTTTGCCGCATCTCCTTTTTGAAATGTGATACGATCGGCAACGCCCTCAATCCGGGCATTTTTTTCACACTGTTCTTTTGCGTAATTCCACTCCGCACCCCAGTAATCCATCGCTGTGATCTGCGCCTTTGGAAAAGCCTTCGCACACCGGACGGTAAGCGCTGCCGCTCCGCAGCCGATATCAAGTAATGTTCCCTCTCCGTTCCATTCCAGATGCTCTACCAGATGTTTGTGTACATCCGCCATCATATTGCCTTTTCCAAACGCAAATGTTTCATGACAGACCAGCATATAGACCGCCATGATTATGGTAAGCACAGGTATTTGTGCAAACACCCCGAGCAGTATGGTAATTGTAAGAAAGACCGCTGCCAACCCAAACAGCAGATACAACGCCTTTTCCGGCACCCAGTTTCCATAATTCGTTTTTTCGTTCATTTTGTTCCTCCTCATATTTTCACAGATTTATGAGCTGCATAACAAATCTCGCAAACTGTTATGTTTTGCAATAGAAAAAGCCTACCGCATCATCTGCGATAGACTTTTGTCTGTTCCTTTAAATATTGAATTAATGCATTGGCTCCTGCATCGACATGTATCCCGATTTCCTTTGCAAGCCGCACCCGTTCTTCCACTGTATAATCTCCTTTGATCAACTCCATATAGCCCTGAAGCCGCATGGCAACCAGAATCCGAATAAGTTCGGCATCCGGAGCACTCCCCATGAATTTCGAAAAGTAACTCGTAAATGCCGCCTGCATCTGCATATCTATC
>URYB01000287.1 GCA_900552085.1 uncultured Lachnobacterium sp. | reverse complement strand
CCGCAGAGCGGCCGTTCTAAAACGCATTTGCGACCGCTGAAGGGCGCAAAATGCAAAAAGCAGCTGCGCTCCCTTTTTATTTACATTTCTATTCTTAAACAGGGAGATCACATACCGAAGCAGCTTTCCTTCTTCGATTGAATTCCAAAAAGCTGTTAGCTGTTCAGTATTATCACGCAGTTTCTTATCAAACCAGTCCTGTATCTGAAGTTTGTACACCTCCCGCACTTCTTTATTTGGAATGACCAGCTTATATGATCCCTGTTCCGTCATTCCAACCTGCGTTAAGTATCCTGTTGTAAACAACACACTCCAAATATTATCAATACTATTGTCTATTTCATCATAAGTCAATTCAAGGCGAACGGACTTTTCTATTGGCTCTCCCACAATCAGGCGTTCAATTTCATCTCTCGTCGTTTTATTTGCTTTAGAAATGAACCGTTTTACAAGTGAATTACCACTGCTATTGATCCAATAACATTTTGGTTCTACTTTTGCGTCTTTGCAAAGTACCTCCACATGATTGATTACGTCCCAGGGACAGTAGATATCCGCATCGCCAAAATGATATCCGTCATACCACTCTTTCATTTCTGGCAAATGTGATTCCAAGTGATATGCATTCAACAGTTTTTTTACTTCATCCTCTGTAAATCCAAATTGTTCATCAAAACGGACATCTGTAATTGATAAAATCTTGAAATTGTTAAGACCCGTAAAAATACTTTCTTTAGATACTCGCAAGCATCCAGTTAAAACGGCAAATTGCAAAAAATCATTCGTTTTAAGTGTTTCGCCCAACAACCCACGAATTAACGACACCATTTCTCTATAGTATCCATCCTGAAAGGCTTTGTCGAGCGGCACATCATATTCATCAATCAACACGATTGTTTTCTGCCCGTAATGCTTATATAGTAGCTCAGATAGATTTTTAAGTGAAAATCTAAGTTTTACGGAAGTTGCCGGGCTTTGTTCCTTGTTTAAAGAAATCAACTCACGATACATTTCTTTATCGTCGGCATCCAGCTTATCACTTTCCTGCAGAAACTTAAATCTTCTTGCTTCCGCTGCAATCAGTTCTGCGAGACTAAGTCTAGCTTCTTCAAATGTGGTTCCTTCCGCACCTTTTAATGTAAGAAACACAACTGGGAACTTTCCCATGTATTCTTCGCAAAACTGTTTATTATGTGAAATATAAAGACCATCAAACAACATCTTATCTGCTCCAACTTCAAAAAAGCAACGAAGCATACTCATATTTAGAGTTTTTCCAAATCGGCGCGGTCTGGTAAAGAGGTTCACCTTTCCCCAATTATCAAGGAGTTGTTCAATCAGTTTAGTTTTATCAATATAGTAAAAACCTTGTTGGCGAATTTCTCGAAAATCTTCGATGCCAACTGGAAGTTTCAACGCTGTTGTCATTTTCCACGCTCCCTTCCAAAGCCATACTACAAAGGCAAAAGATATTCTGCCCAGTGTACTTTGATTTTACCATCTACTACGGCAAATAGCAAGTTGGTAAACCTGTGATTATCACCTTAATTTCCAACCTGGAATAGTCCTAAAATCATCTATAACCACATTTTATAAGTTTATCTCTCCCCCGTCCAATTCATCATTCTTGAACCGCATCTTGTATATGCTAAATTCAACGTCTTATTTAGTGCTAAATTTTTTCGAAGACTCAGCGCAATCCGTTTCTTTTCTCCACTTCCTTCAACAGCCTTGTAAGCCGTACAATTTCTATTGGATCATTTGTTTCCTTGCGCAATTTCTCTAAAGTTTCATCTGCCACCCGTTCTGCATGTTCCAATATAATTGAGCACAAAAATTTCCATAACTCTTTCTGACTATAATTCTCCTCGGAGAATGCTTTCTGAAAATCAGTCCATACAATTTGTAACGTTATAGCATTAATCTCACCATCACTGTTAACAATGTATTCATACTTTGAGAAGATATCCTCTTCATCTGTATCTTTCTCCATATGTGCATTCTTATAACGTTGATTGAAAGAATTGATTCGTTTGATAAAATCTGTCGCACTTTCAAACATTCCCAAAGTGCCTTCACTTTCTGCCCTGCTACAGCCTTCCTCACTAAACTGGCATGGTTCACAATAAGCTTCATCCACTAATGCAACGGCAATATCATATAACCTCTTGACTTTTTATTAGTAGGCTTTCGAAATCAATCCAGTTCTCCTTATCCTTCAAATGCTGATCTCTTACCTTAATAAAATAATCAATCCACAAATTATCCTTCGACATTGCATGAAGAGCAGTCACTATATACTTTTTCCTTGCATCTGAAAATAATGTACTAAAATATGCATCCTTGCTTGTATTGCTGTTTGAACTTAATTTCGAATCATATGTTAGTGCATACTGTTTCCGGAAAGCAATAATATAATCCAGAAAATTTATATATTTTGTAGGAAGACCATGCTCCAAATCAAACCCATTCCCAATCATCAGTATCTTCATTTTTACCTTATCGTTCCCTTCTTTATATCTTTTGTCTTTTTGCAATTCTATGATAAAACTATATGGCTGGGTGTCGAACTTCATGTATCGGTACAATACAATCACACACTTTCCATATCATTTTTAGCATAAAGCTACTATATACTACAAAATCCCGGTTCTCCAGATTGCTCCATTTTCAAGTACGGTCTCAAATGTTTTATCAGCACATGGACTTTTGTCCCTGGTGCTGAACTTGCCGGAGTTTTTCCTTCATTCATTGCATCCAGTCGTTCCGCATTTGCTATTGCAAAATCCATGAAAGGCCACAAAACCTGGAACATATCTGTCCTTCCCTTCGAATATTCTCCCTGTCCAATATTCTTTAACCATTCGGATAATTTTGGCCAGTAATCGCTTCTATGAATATCTGACTGAAAAAAACTAAAATGTAATAAAAACCAAAGTTCAATGCACTGATTCGACCAAATAGCATGATATTGTGTCTCCTCTGTAGATAAATTGATGCATAATTCATTTGTTTTATTGATATGTTTTGCTGGAAAATCATCTGTATCATATACAATCCAGACATGCTTATATCCATTCGGATTATTTCTGACCAGGTTCATTGCCTTATCCAAGAGACTAAGCGTATTATCTCCAGCACCATGAACATCAAGCTGAATCTTGTCCCTAAACTGACTGTTTATGATATCTCTGATTGCTTCGAAATACTGTGGTTCTGTTTCAGTTCCTTCTGTTACTATCAAATGGTACTCTGGACGTATCAAGATATTCTTATCCCGCCGTGGTTTCATCCAACTTTTACCCAAATCACTTTTTTTCGGAGGTTTTAAACTCATTACCATTCGCCTCCTGCCAGCATATTTGTAAGATATGGATCTGCTCCATAACGACCTTCCAGATATTGCTTATCATAAGCTGCAGTACTATTTACTCGTTCATTGTTTTCTCTTCTGATTTCATAAAGAGAATATATTTCACTTTCATGCCTTTCATTTTCTGCTGCAAACCAAATTTCGTCACGTCTGAAAACCGTATTTTTCATTGTCGTCATATCATGTGATGTAAAAAGCAGCTGCGCTCCCTTTTTATTTACATTTCTATTCTTAAACAGGGAGATC
>URYB01000286.1 GCA_900552085.1 uncultured Lachnobacterium sp. | reverse complement strand
ATCTGAGGTATCCGCGTTGCTTGGACGTATGCCATCAGCCGTAGGTTATCAGCCGACACTGGCTACTGAGATGGGTGAGCTGCAGGAGCGTATCGCTTCTACAAAGAATGGTTCTGTTACTTCTGTACAGGCCGTATATGTACCGGCCGATGACCTGACAGACCCGGCTCCGGCTACGACTTTCGCACATCTGGATGCAACCACTGTATTGTCCAGAAAGATTGTTGAGCAGGGTATTTACCCGGCCGTTGATCCACTCGAGTCCAACTCACGTATTCTTGAGGAGGATGTTGTAGGTAAGGAACATTATGAGACAGCAAGACGTGTACAGGAAATCCTGCAGAAGTATACCGAGTTACAGGATATCATCGCAATTCTTGGTATGGAAGAATTGTCCGAAGAGGACAAGATGACAGTATACCGTGCAAGAAAGGTTCAGAAATTCCTGTCACAGCCGTTCCATGTAGCTGAGAACTTTACTGGTGTTCCGGGAAAATATGTGCCTTTGAAAGAGACGGTACGTGGATTTAAGGCAATCATTGACGGTGAGATGGATAACTATCCGGAAGCTGCATTCTTCAATGTGGGAACCATTGATGATGTGATTGCAAAGGCAAAGGAAATGGAAGGTGCAACCGCCAACTAGGAGGAATGAGCGATGAATACATTTAGTTTAAAGGTGATAGCCTGTGATAAAGTATTCTTTGATGGACGCTGTGTGCAGGTGGTTCTGCCGCTGCACGATGGTCTGAAAGCTATTCAGGCGCACCATGAAAATATGGTATTCCCGGTAGAAGTCGGTGAGCTTCGTATCCTTGAGGAAGACGGCAATACAATCCTTGGTGTAACGGGAACCGGATTTGCGCAGATGATCAATAACCGTGCAACCGTTATCGTGGATACCTGTGAGTATCCGGCTGAGATTGACTTGCGCAGAGCGCAGGAAGCCAAGGAGCGTGCAGAGGAACAGCTGCGTCAGAAACAGAGTATCGAAGAGTACCATCGTTCGAAAGCATCACTTGCAAGAGCTATGGCCCGTTTGAAAGCAGGAAGCAAAGATATTCCGTTGGGATATTAAATTAGAATCTGATAACAGAAAATCAGACATAAAAAAAGCGAGCACTTTGGAAATCCATTGGATTTCCAGGGTGCCCGCTTTTTATTTGCTTAAGTTTGTAATTTAATAATAGTAGATGGATGGGAAAGATGATGAACAGAGCTTCCAGGTTCCATCCTGATATTGCAGGTAATATCTTGTAGAAGTGTCACTATCATAAGTCGCTTTTTCGAATTTATCGGTCCACCAGTCTTTCTTGCGGTAATCTACGGTGTAATCGTAAGAAATGATTACCTCTGCGTAGATGGTTCCGCTGCTGATTCGAAAATCAGAGAAGGAGCCGGTCACATTGTTCAAAGAAAGCTTTTTCACTGCGCTGCGCGAACCGCTCGCTGTAAAACTATCTAAAAAGTAACTGTTGTAAGAATCTTTTGCATCAGCGACATAATCGTCGGCAAAGAGATCTTCAATTGTACTGAAATCATTTCCAGCGACACCAGCAGCAAGCTCCTTTTGAAGAATGCTGTATGCGGTATTTAAAATTTCTTCCTGCTGTTTGCTTGTGACACTCAAAGAATCATATTCCAGAGACAGATAGTCATAATCGTACTGTGCATATACAGGTGTCTCCGGTCCGGTGAATCCATCTAAGGAGATGAAGCTTGTATGTGTTCCGGCAAACATTTGAGGAATCTGATAGCAGTCAGAATCTGGTGTACTGCTTTTCTTGGTTATGTATTTGTCAGGAATGACCTGATTGTCAAGGTATACATCAGCGCCCTGTGGTGCGTAAATGGTAAAATCGTTTACAACATAATTATCCGAAGAAACTTTCCAGTTATCAAAGAAAAGGAAAGATTTCTTTGACTGTCTGGTCAGCTTTACCTGTAATTCGCCGGAAGCATAATCACTGCCCTTTTCATAATAGGTAATCGTTACGAGTGCAGTGTTTTTGTCGGCGGTCGATTCTGCATTGATTTTGCTATAAGAAATTTTGTCATCTTCTTTTCGCATTTCCAGGAAGGCATCTTTGTTAATGAATGCGGATTCCTTTAATTCCAATTCACCGTATACCTGATCCCAGTCGCAGTCTGCAATGGATTTAAAATAATTTTTGGCAACATTTTCGTATCCGAATGTATTCTGGCCAACTTTAAAGAAGACGGCAATCATAATACAAAATGCAACAATCTCCACAAGCGAAACAATCATAAATGGATTGATTGGTTTGCGAGGCGCACGCTGTGGTGCATATACAGGAGCTGAGTAACCGTTTGGAGCGGCGTACGCATTTGGCTGCATCTGTGGCTGATTCGGCATCTGGTAAGATGCTGTATTTGCCGGTGCAGGATTTGGATTTGGTATTTGTGCATCCTGTGTTTGATGCGGTGCCTGGTAGAAGGAACCTGTCTGCGAGCTGTTGTAAACAGAATCGGCAGCAGTTGTTGTGGTTGGTTCTGCGGCTTTCTCTGCTTCTGTGTTTTCTTCTGATTGTACAGTATTTTGTGATTCCGTAGTATCTTCCGGCTCTGCAGAAATTTCAGTTGTATCAGTTTCTTCCGGTTCTACAGTAACTTCAGGAACGGAAGTGACTTCCGGCTCCATCGGGATTTCTGATTCTGCGGAAGGCTCGGTTGTGGCAGCAGCCTCTGCGGTGTTATCGGCAGCTTCAACTTCCGGTGTGTTTTCCGGCTCAACAGCTGGTGCCGGGGTTTGTGTAAAGTCTTCAAGCTTTATGCCGCAGTTGCAGCAAAAAAGCGCATTTTCAATATTTTTCGTTCCACAATTTGGACAAAACATATGCGTTCTCCTTTCGTTTTCGTATCCGGTTATTTCGCTGGTTTGTATTCTAAATCATTGTCTTTCTGGTAAGTTGCGATGAATTCTGCATTGTCGGATTCTTTCTTGGAGAGATCCTCGTCCTTGAAATCTTCATTTGGTTCGTACCAGTCTTTTCCGTTGAAATAATCCTGCAATTCGGATGATTTAAAAGTGCGTCCGTAACGGGCATAAATCTCGTTTTTGGCATAGGTTAACTGCTGTGCGGTCAGACCTTCAAGATCGGCTTTTGTGAGTTTTTTGGAATCACTGTTCGGCAGAATATATCCGTCGGAGTCTTCCATTGCAGCCTCGGCTGCTTCTGCATTATCCGAAGAGGAACTGTCATCGGAATCGGATGATCCCCCGATGGAAAATGCGTCCAGGTCGGTATCCTGCAAATATGGATCGGAATCCTGTGGTTTTACATCAGACTGTGTACTGTCCGCATGATAATTCGAGGAGGATCCTGTATTACCTGCAGAACGGCCGGTCACTACCATAACAACCGTAAGAACAATCAGTGCAACGAGCAGAATGCCCATAATAATGGTAACAGGCACCCATACATTTGTTTTCTTGGCTTTCATTTCGTAAACTCCTTTTCTTTATGTATTCATAACTATCTGCAATAGTTACCATATGAATTCATTGTAACGGATGCTTTATAAGAAAGCTAGTAGGAAAATAGAACTAGTACATCGAATATTAAGTTGTTGATAGTTTAAGCATTCATTACTTCATCCGG
>URYB01000285.1 GCA_900552085.1 uncultured Lachnobacterium sp. | reverse complement strand
TCACATTTACAGTATATTCGCCGTCAGCTAACGCTGCTGCTTCACTCTCGGTCTGTTGCTGCGTCTGGGTCTGTGTCTCCACCTCGTTATTCTTTGTCCCGCATGCACATAAAAGCATACCGGCCATACATAAAGATGCGATTGTTATGATTTTCTTTCTCATAGTATTGATAAATTCCTTTGACTATTTTGTTGCCTGCGGATCGGAAACACTGACTTTGTGGTCATACCATGTTCCTTTGGTTCCAAGAATTGCAAGATCAAACTCCTGATCCAGTGCTTCGACCGGAACATCAAATCCATATACTTCTTCTGTTGTTCCGTCGCTGTATTTTACAGTGTCGGTTGTTGGTTCAAGTAATTTTGCGCCGTCCTTTGCGGCATCTGCTGCTGTTCCAACAAAGAGATTAATGATCTTCTTGGATACAAGGCTGATATGAATGGTCATTTTTCCATCTTTTACGGTCAGAGTTCCACATCCATCATTTGCCTCATTTACATGGAACATTCCACTGTCTGTATTGAACTTTGCGGCATAAGTGCCATCTGCAAGTGCATCAGTTGCACTTGCAGAAGCAGATTTGGAAACCTTGCCAAGAGATTTGAGCGCATTCTTTGTGTGCTCAACATAAATCTTCTGGATTGCTTCGATTTCACCCAGACCGGCAATCTGTGTATCGACACTGTCGAAATTGCCACTTGCTGTAAACTGACTCTTCCATGAATCGTCATCATCACCTGCCATATCGTTGTTTGCGTGGTCTCCGGCAACAACCATAAGTGGACGAAGAATTACTTTTTTGTAACCAGCTTCTTTTACTGCATTAATAACATTCTCACATGCAGTCTCTTCCGGCTCACCTTCTACAGTTCCGATGAATACGTTGTCATATCCAAGCTGCTGCATCTGTGCAGACATCTGGCTGTAGCTGACTTTTGCTGTATGGGATGTACCATGGCCCATAAATACGAACGCAGTACCATCTTCTTTTGCAGCATCCAAAGAATCATATCCGGCAGTCTTTACAGCTTCTGCGGTAATATCTTCTGCTACAGCTTTCTTGTCAGCATTGATCTCTGTAGCGTCTGCACCAACTTCTCCTAATAAAGGCTCAGCAAGGACAACTTTTTCAAATTTGTCCTTGTATGCTTCGAGTTCCCCAACAAGCTCGTCATACTCTGCGCCATGCATCAGATGTGTTGGCTGGATCACAAGATTCTTAACCCCATTGTCAACGGCTCTCTGTAATGCCTGATCTACGTTATCGATCTTCTCGTTATCTCTTGCCTGTACATGGTTGATGATGATCTGTGCAGTGAACGCACGTCTTACAGACCAATCCGGATTTGCTTCCTGGATTGCCTTCTCAACACCACCGATATCAGCAACACGGCTGTCGTTGAAAGAAGTACCAAAGCTTACGACGAGAATTTCGTTCTCTCCAATATCATCTGCGTTCAGAGGATCATCCTTGGAAGCATCTCCGGTATCTCTTCCGAAATAATCAGGATCTGCATTCTCTCCCTCTACGAGCTGCTTCTGTGCATCTGTCAGCTTATCCCATGCTGCTTTTGCTGCTGCACACTGCTCATCTGTCTTGTCCGTTCTCTCCTGTACATAAATGTCATCGATCAGTTTTGCAACTTCATCTGCTGCTGCCTGATCATCTGTCTGGGATGCCTGTGAGCTCTCTGTGACTTCCTTTGTGCCTTTGCTTCCGCATCCGCTGAACATACTTACTGCAAGCGCGCATGACAGAAACAGTGCAAGTGTCTTTTTCTTCATAATTTCTCCTTTTCCTGCGTATCAGAACATCTTTGTAATTCCGATACATTGAACCTCATGCTACATATTCCATAGAAATCACACGCTTTCCTGTCATAACGTATCATATGATACCAAAAGAAAAGCTCCATCCGGGGTCTTCCGGACGGAGCAATCAGTCTTTAAATCATATCACAAAAGAGAGGTAAACAATAGCCTGCATTACCTTGACTTAAACAGTACGACCAATTACTCGTGATCTGCTCTCTGAAAGAAATTGTGCTATCCGTTCAGAGTGCTGTACCAGATAATTGGCAGGTCTCCTGGCTGATAGATCCTCGCATCACTTCCGCCTTCCCAAACAAAACATTGTTCAGTGGACATTGAAACACATCTTTGATGTGTTTCCTACGTACATCGCATTCGCGTCAGCGAATTTTTCATGCGATGTGCTCCTTTACGTACATCGCATCTGCGTCAGCAGATTTCTCATGCAATGTGCTCCTTCCTGGAAGTGTACTCCCTAATCACAGTGACGAGATCGTACAGGAATTGCACCTGTTTCCCTTTTCACCAGTTGAGACACATCTTAAGATATTTCTCAACTGACACCAACTATCTTCCCTATGAAACTTTCCCTATCTTAGCACATTCAGCTTTTTTTTACAACAATGTTTTACAAAACCAGCGTATAAAGCACGCCGATCACTGCAAGTGCCATGCCGGAATATCCGGTCAGTGCAAATAATACTGCCATGACCTGATATTTTTTCACGCGGTCATTTCTCAAAATCACAAGAATAAATAAAACCAGCACGCTGAGTAACATAATCACCATTCCGGACGGAATCAGTATATCGATTGCATTGTTTGTCATCTATCTATCCCTCTATCTTTGAACGTCAAGAGTCAGCCTATTTTCCAAGTGTTTCCACACATATGGATTCATATTTCGGATAATTCTCATGAAGCATGTCTGTGACAACATTTCCATCTTTATCCATAGTGAACTGATACAGGTTGTATGCACCTTCTTCGTAGGCATAATCCGTTCCGTTATCCTGGAAATGCTCATAAGTTGCAGCTCCCGGTGTTGTCAGCAGATGCAGTGTCGTATATGGCTTTTCTCCCACATACTGACATACATCATACATCGGAAGAATGCTTCCTTCCTTAATGTAAATCGGACATACATCGATCGGTGCTTCCCGAAGAAGATACTGCTTACCCTCTAATTTTTCACCAGTCCAGTAATCATACCACACACCTTCCGGCAAGTAAACCATCTTCTTTGTTGCACCCTGTTCTAATACCGGTGCAACAAGCATCTGCTCACCCACAAGGAATTCACCATTTAAGTTGCGCACTTCCGGGTCATCCGCATAATGCAGTACCAGAGGCCGCATAACTGGCAGACCGGTCTCAAGTCCCTTGTAAAACAGATCATAAATATATGGCAGAAACTTGTAGCGGAGTTCTACATATTTACGGTTAATTGCAACCACTTCATCCCCAAACTGCCATGGTTCCTGGCGCTTCGATCCCTGGCACGAATGATTACGAAAAAGCGGAGAAAAGCAAGCTGCTTCCACCCACCGGCTCAGCAGTTCCGGTGTGCAGTCCGCGCCAAAACCGCCCACATCGGCTCCGCAAAATGCAAAACCGCTCATTCCCAGATTGCAGATCTGCGGCACCATCATCTGCAGATGTGACCAGAGACTCTGATTATCTCCTGTCCAGACCGTAGAATATTTCTGGCTTCCGGCGTAACATGCACGCGTGATAACAAACGGGCGTTTTCCGGTATGTTTGCGAATTCCGGCATAAGTTGCACGGCTCAAGTTATGGCCATAGACATAATGGATCTCTGCA
>URYB01000284.1 GCA_900552085.1 uncultured Lachnobacterium sp. | reverse complement strand
TTGCGAAAAGACCTACTGAAACCATAAACTCTTGCCGGCAACGTTGCTATCTAGTTTCTGAATTTATCAAATATCTTCAGGAAAGAGCGCAGACAAATGTTATTGTTCCTGAAAGACCCCGTAAAAGAAGAAACACGTATATACCACATGCATTTTCGCATGAGGAATTATCTGAATTCTTCGAAGCCTGCGATAATCTGAGATATTTACCAAACCGGATTGATATGAAAATACGCAGCATGACAGCTCCTGTGATTTTTCGGTTACTTTACAGCACAGGAATGAGAACAATCGAAGCCCTGTCTTTAAGGTGTGAACATGTTGATCTCACTGAAGGAGTTATCAGTATAGTAGGCACAAAAGGATACAATGAGCACTATATTGTATTGCATGATTCCATGCTGGAACTTATGCAGCAATTCAATCAGAAAATGGATTGTATTTTTCCAGACAGAGAATACTTTTTCGTGTCAAGAGATAATGTCCGCTTTAACAGCAGCTGGTTAAGTGCTAATTTTCGTATTATATGGGATTCTGTTAACAGTTCCCATGCAACTGCCTATGATTTACGACATAACTATGCAATAGAAAATATCAACAGATGGACAAATGAAGGGTTCGATTTCTATGATAAAATCGCATATTTAAGTAAGAGTATGGGGCATGTCACATTAGAAAGTACAAAATACTATTACTCAATTGTTCCTAATCTAAGCAGTATTATGATGAATCAAACAAACGAAACTTTTGATTGGATTGTCCCGGAGGTAAATACAGATGAAGAAATCTACTAACCAAGGCGTATGCATCGCCCGTCACATATCGTTCTTTGTGAACGATTATGTGTCATCCTTTTTAACAGAGAGCGAACACACAATTAAAGCCTATAGATACACACTTACCCTTTACATCATGTACTTAGATGAGAAAAGGGGAATCACTATCAATAGTTTAAGCTCAGACTGTTTTAGCAGATCAGTCATAGAAGAATGGATTCTATGGTTAAAAAATGACCGTAACTGCTGTGCTGCAACCTGCAATAACCGCCTCGCATGTTTGAGGGTATTCCTAAAATATCTTGGAAGTAAAGAAATCGATTATCTATATTTATACCATGATGCGACGTTAATTCCACGATTAAAGGAACCCAAAACCAAGGTAAAAGGCATGAGCAAAAATGCTGTCAAAGCCCTGATGTCAGTACCTGATGTTACCAATAAAACAGGCAGAAGGGATCTTGCACTTATTATCCTTCTTTATGCGACTGCCTGTAGAATAGATGAAGTTCTGTCACTAAAAAACAAGCAGCTGTATCTGGATGCTGAGAAGCCATATATCACTATCATTGGCAAAGGAACAAAGATTAGAACGATAGGACTTTTACCCAAGGCTGTAGCACATCTTAAAAAGTATTTATCAGAGTTTCATGGTTCTGCTCCTGATCCTGAAGCCTACGTGTTCTATTCCAGAAATACAGGAATATATGGAAAGCTCACACAACCGGCTGTTGGTAAGATGCTTAAAAAGCATGCCGCATGTGCACATGAAATCTGTGATGAGGTTCCGAAGAATCTTCATGCGCATCAGATACGACATGCTAAAGCATCACATTGGCTTGAAGATGGTATGAACATAGTTCAAATATCACTCCTGCTTGGGCATGAGCATCTACAGACCACAATGGTGTATCTGGATATCACAAATGACGAAAAAGCAGCTGCATTAGCAACCCTGGATGATGAAACCTGCAAAAAGGTAACACCAAAGTGGAAAAACACAGATGGTTCGCTTCTTAATCTTTGTGGTTTAAGCTAATCATCATCATTTAAAATCCAAACCTTTTATTAGCAATCAACTGATTTGTTCTGCCATTATTACAAAGGTTTGGATTTTATTTTGGTTTGGATAAATGAAAAAATTGCCTTAGAGAAAAGCAAAAATGCGGTGCCTTAGAGAAAAGCAAAAATGCGGTTGACATTGGCTGATTCTCATGTTAGATTATAGGTAATGAAAAGCTTAAGTGCTTTTGCGGCGATAGAGAGGAGCTACCCGTCCCGGCTTTGCGGGCGATACAAATACAAAGTTAGCCTCTGCCTATGGAATTATCATAGGACTGCTCCCAGAATTGCAATTCAAAAAAGAAAAGTTAAGCCTGAGCCTAACAGCCCAGGCATTTTTCTTTTATGGAAACTGGACGATTCCATTTCCAACGATGAGGATAAGGATGGTTTTATGAAAGATACCCGCTTGTTGAAAATATTTAATGATACCAAAGATGTACTGTGCAAATATGATTATTATATTCATACTGCAAAACGAATACTGCATCTGACAAATACGGAACTGAAAATACCGCATTTGATGGGGCTTCAATATGTTGGTAGACCGAATCAGTATGCCGGGGATTTTGGTGTATATGCAGTAAAGAAGGGCAGAATTACACTGGAGTCATTAGAAAAGCTCGTTAAGAAGTATTATAAAACAAAAGAAAAGCAGGATGGAATGTTAAAGCTGATACATTTGAAACTGGATTATCTTTACCTTTTACCGGAAATGTTCTGCTCTTATTCAAAGTTGTATCTTTTTGATATTAACCATAATCCTGATTCGGAATTTGACAGCGACTATCTTTTAATTCACAGAATGGAAGATAAGGTACTTCATCTGGGGATAGTCAAAGCACAGGGGAAAGAAAAGGGATTGTGCCATTGTAATTCTTTTATTACAACGTATGTTGCAGAAAGAGATTATGATATTCTATATCGTGATCTTTCACATTCCTATGAAATTACTAAAATTGTCCGTGAGGATAAGATAACAAAACAGGCAGAGGTTATTTACCAGAGTGAACAGGCATCTCTTAGAGAAAAATCAGGTATCGAAAAAATGCTGTATGCAGTTGGAATAGAACCGGAAGAAAAGTTGGTAAGATATATTATGAAGCTGAATGTAAAATTTGGAGAATATCATACGCTGGATATGCTTTCGGATACAGAACAGCTTATGAAGAAATGCCGTGACAAACGGGATGAGGCTCTGGTAAAGGATTTTATCAGTTTGTGGAGGAAATGTACAGATGGCATATAAACAGGAGCTTTGGGATGAGGCAAAAAGGAAATGCCGGCTCGGAGAAGAAGAAATCCGCATGGCAAAGGAAATGGGGCTTAACCCCCAAAGCCTGATAAGGAATATCCCAAATAAAAAGGAAATGTGGAAGGCTCCGGTAAAAGACTGGATTCATGATATGTACGAAAAAAGGCAGAGAAAATCGGAGCAGAAAGCAAAGCGGAAAAGAGAGAATAAACAGTAAATCACAGCATCTAAGCCATTGGTTTAGGTGCTATTTTTTTGCTCTTTTTCAGGAAGAAGGTGAGGAAAATTGAACATCAAAAAGGTGGATGACAAGCCGATGGTCATTCATACCAAAGAAAAGACAAAGCTTCATGTAAAGACTGCCCCGGAGACAAAAATCAAGGCGGGAAATGTCCTGACCGTAGAGAGGACTCCGAAGTTTGCCGGGGCAGAGAGGGAAGCAAAGGCAGACAACATGGATAAAAGAATGTCTGCATTAAAGGTAAAGTCTGCCACAAAAGACAGTAAGGGAAGGGCGGATGCAGAAAAGCGTTCTTCCGATAAAAGCGGTCAGCGGGCTCA
>URYB01000283.1 GCA_900552085.1 uncultured Lachnobacterium sp. | reverse complement strand
GACGGAATCGTTTTATAATGCATACCCCAATCCTCCGTATAGCGAAATATTGAAAAAGAAACAGAGATCATATAATTGTTTGTTATTTCAGACGCATTATGATTATTTTATATGTATCCCATATAGAAGCGAAATTAATCATAAGTATGCATTTCATTTTACAGATACTTTCCGATCAAGAACTCATAAATCAGGTCTTGATTATAGTAAAATTGTAATTATTACAAAGACAGATTATATTGATGTGTCGGGAGCAATTATTGATAAGGATGAATTTAACGAAACAATGGTAAATCTGGAACGGATTAAGAAAGAGGCCTTAGATTTTGTTGAAGATTATGTGGCACATATGAATGGAATAAGACTGTTACATAAAAAGGAGTTTGACAGAAGGTATAGGTTTTCGCCTTTAAAATATTTCCATAATGAATTAGGAATACATAGAGAACTGTAATTAATGTCGAAAAAAACGTAATTCATGTCATGAAAGAAATGTACAATTTTGCTTTCATGTGGTACACTATATGTTGCGTTAATCAGGTACAATACTTTTCAAAGGAGAAATATATATTATGAAACTCGGCATTGTCGGACTCCCAAACGTGGGAAAAAGTACATTATTTAATTCACTGACCAAGGCAGGTGCATTATCTGCAAACTATCCATTTGCAACGATCGACCCGAACGTGGGTATCGTATCTGTTCCGGATGAAAGAATCGTAAAGCTTGGTGAGCTTTATCATACAAAGAAGGTGACACCTGCGACCATCGAATTCGTAGATATCGCCGGACTGGTAAAGGGTGCCAGCAAAGGTGAAGGACTTGGAAACCAGTTCCTTGCCAACATCCGTGAAGTAGATGCAATCGTGCATGTGGTACGTTGTTTTGAGGATACCAATATCATCCACGTCGATGGTTCCGTTGATCCGGCGCGTGATATTGAGACAATCAACCTTGAGCTGATCTTTTCCGATGTGGAGATTCTTGACCGTAGAATTGCAAAGATTGCAAAACAGGCAAGAATGGATAAGACACTTGCAAAGGAACTGGAACTGGTAGAGGCTATCAAGGCACACCTTGAGGATGGTAAGATGGCAAGAACATTTGAAGTACCGGATGATGACGATGCACAGATCTGGTTCAAGGGTTATAATCTTCTGACTGCAAAGCCTACTATCTACGCCGCAAACGTGTCTGAGGATGATCTCGCAGATGATGGAGCAAACAATCCGCATGTAGCAAAAGTCCGTGAGATGGCAAAGGAAGAGGGTGCAGAAGTATTCGTAATCTGTGCACAGATCGAGCAGGAACTTGCAGAACTTTCTGACGAGGAGAAGCAGGAATATCTGGATGATCTGGGCGTTGCATCCAGTGGACTGGATAAGCTTGTTGCGGCAAGTTACAAATTACTGGGACTGATCAGTTTCCTGACTGCAGGAGAGGATGAGTGCCGTGCATGGACGATCAAAGAAGGCACCAAGGCACCACAGGCTGCCGGCAAGATCCATACCGATTTTGAGCGTGGATTTATCAAGGCAGAGGTTGTCAATTACCAGGATCTTTTGGACAATGGAAGCCTTTCTGCAGCGAGAGAAAAAGGTATCGTTGGTATGGAAGGAAAAGATTATGTTGTCAAAGATGGCGATGTGATTTTGTTCCGTTTTAACGTATAGAATTTACAATAGTACGAATAAAAAATGCAAAGGCGCATAGAATACATCAGATACTCCATATGGAGGGATGGATTCCATGCGCTTTTCAGATTTATGTGAAAAAGAAGTGATCAGTGTCAATGACTGCAGGTGCCTTGGCAATGTCCGGGATCTGGATATTGATAAAGAATGTGGCGAAGTAAAAGCACTCATTATCCCCGGACCGGGAAAATATTTTGGATTATTTTGTAAAGATAGCGAATTTTTTGTCCCATGGTGTAAAGTTATTCGAATTGGACCCGATATAATACTTGTAGACTTTGATGAGAAGGAAATGAAACATAAGATATAAAGGCTTTTTATTGACAAGAAAAAGGCAGAAAGTTATACTTTTATATAGATTGATGCGGAGGAGGAAGCTTCGATGAAATGTCCATTTTGCAGCAGTGAGAACACAAGAGTCATTGACTCAAGACCAGCGGATGATAATAATTCGATTCGCCGCCGCAGACTTTGCGATGATTGTGGAAAGCGATTTACGACCTACGAGAAGGTTGAGACGATTCCTCTTATCATAATCAAGAAAGATAACAACCGTGAACAATATGATCGGACAAAAATTGAAAAAGGTGTGCTTTTAGCATGTCATAAGCGCCCGATTTCTGCAGAGCAGATTACAAAAATTGTTGACGATGTTGAGACAGAGATTTTTAACCGTGAGGAGAAAGAGGTACCGAGTTCGTTGATCGGTGAGATTCTCATGGATAAATTAAAAGATTTAGATGCGGTTGCATATGTCAGATTCGCATCGGTATATCGCGAATTCAAAGATGTGAACACATTTATGAATGAGCTGAAAAAAATGTTTGTATAAAATTGTAACTATAAATGAATGGAGATTGGACAGGGGTTATGACCATATCAGGTATTCGCCCGTATGCAGGGTTTTATGAATACAATTCCATAAAGGCAAACGAGCTTCGAGCAGAACAGATTGCAGCGACGCAGAAAGCATCCTCTGTGGAGGCAGAAGAAGTATCTACAGAGACACAGGGTGCAACGGTACAGACGCCGGCACCGGAACAGAATTTTACTGCGTTTGATTATGCACAGAATTATCGTTCCGATGAGACGCATGAGTTAAAAGGCCGAGATAGTGATCTTGCAAGTCTTGACATGCAGAAAGCAATCTCAGATCTGGATAAGGATCAGGTACTGCAGCAGTATCAGTTCTTTGTTGGTGATAAAGATAGTGTTACCGCGAAGATGACGATTGATCCGTCGGATCGTATCATTCGCAGGGAAGAGAGTTTTACTTTATAACAGACGATAGGAAGGATATAAATTATGTGCGCATTTCTTTATCCGGATGAATATCTGGATTCTACGTACAGTATCGATTTTGATCAATTATATAAACAGGGATACCGCGGTGTCATCTTTGATATTGATAACACGCTAGTGCCCCATGGAGCGCCTGCTGATGAGCGGGCGATTTCTTTGTTTACACATTTAAAAGAACTGGGATTCCAATGTATGTTACTTTCGAACAACAAGGAACCACGTGTAAAAATGTTCAATGATGCCGTACATGTGAATTATATTTACAAAGCAGGGAAACCGAAACCGTCCGGTTATCGTAAGGCGATGGAGAAACTCGGGACAGATACCGGCAATACGATATTTGTTGGAGATCAGATTTTTACGGATGTGTGTGGCGCAAATCTGGCGGGAATCCGCACGATACTTGTCAAGCCGATTCATCCGAAGGAAGAAATCCAGATCGTGTTGAAGCGGCGACTGGAAGCGATTGTGCTTTTGTTTTACCGGCTGCACCGGAAACTGGTGAAACCGAAGTATCCGTCAGCAAGAAAAAAGAATATTAATAAATAAGAAAAGCAGATGTGATCCGTTGTAAGACGAATTGCATCTGCTTTCTTATTGAATTTATAGTTTTTTGTGCTTTTTCTGACGGTCCACACAAAGATACACGGCGAAGATCGCTGCAA
>URYB01000282.1 GCA_900552085.1 uncultured Lachnobacterium sp. | reverse complement strand
AGTGCTTACAATCTGCAATTACAGTATGTGGACAGAACCTTTTAACTTTATCAAGGCTATTGCGATGCTTGTTATTAGTTCAGTTGCTATGTTTATTGCAATCAATGTACTTGATATGGGTGTAGGTGTTATTGTGGGAATTTGTAAGAAAATTCATAGACATTTCTATGACAAAAGATTATTAAAAGCATTCTGTGAACAGAAGGAAGATGAGGTGTAAAAGATGGACAATATTACAGCAAAACATTATATAGAATATACAAAGGATGGCATTACAGATAAATTCCACGAAGGAGATAAGGTAATATGCCGAACTGCGGATAAGGAATACACAGGAAAGATTACTTGTGTCGGAGAATTTAAAGAGAATGAAGAAGCAGAGCCAGTAACAGTCATTTGTCTTGATACTTCTAAATCTGTATGGAGTTATTCAAGTGAGATTATCAAATTTGATGATATTGAGTTTATGTGCAAGGATTTCTTGGCAGATACAAATATAAACAGTGATATTTCAGATGAAGAAGCAAAGAAGAATACATATATCCATATGTTTACAGGCATGGGATATGATAGATTCAAAGTGGAAAAAACATGGAATTGCTTGGATAAACTTATGAAACAGTTTGATATTCCATTTGAAAAAGCTATGGGCTGTATGATGTATGCACTCAAATATGATTGTGGAATTGAAATTCCATTAAGAAATATTTGCGGTATTGATGTATCTGGTATCGAAAAATCAATGCCTATATATCAGAGAGAAGCTACAAAATGTTTATGTGGAGCGTTGGTAAGTGGTCTTGTTTACTTACTTGCCGATAAATTGGAAAGGGAATTAGAAAAATAATAGTGATGATTATAGGGCAGAGGTTGTAATGACTTCTGTCTTTTTAGAAAGGTTGTGAAAATATGATAGGAATGAAGGGCGTTTATAGAATTAACCCCGCACTTCTTGGAGGAATATGTGGAGGAATTACAGGGATAATTCTATATGGTCTGTACTTATTATTATGTTGGAAAAGCTAACCCCAGCAGGAAAAATACCAATGCGACAACGAAAGATATAATGAATGTATTTCTCCAATAGTGCTTATTGCTATCTTTGAGTATTTGATTATTTTCTTCAAGGGCTTTATTGATAGCTTGTAAATCGTTAATTTTTTCATTAGAGAATTCGATAGTCCTTCTTAATTCCTCAATCTGAGCATTTAGTTTCATATTTTCATATTGGATGGAAACAAGTTGTGGTTTAAGTTGTTCGACATTATTATTGAGTTTTTTTTGTTCTTCAACCATTTGATTTTTTGGTGTTTGTGCAGGTTTGTTTAAGCCGAGATTTTCATACATTTGTTTCTGTATCTGATTAACTGCGTGATTTTGATATTCTGGTGAGTTCATCATCTCAGAAAATTTTTGCATTTGTTCTTCTGAAAATACAGGTTTGGCAGATATTAAACCATTAGGTAAAGTGATCTCTTTATTATCCATGATTGAATCCCCTTAAACATTTTTATTCATTATAACACATATTAGCATAAAGGAGTGTGATTTTTATAAGTATGACAGATCAAGAAGAAAGAACCAGTTGTGTAATCCCCATTTGGCAGAAATATACACTATCTGTTCAAGAAGCAGCAGAGTATTTTGGCTTTAGTGATAAAAAGATTAGAAAGATTGTTGATGAACACGAAAACGATAACTTTATTTTGTGGAATGGTACAAGACCACGCATAAAACGACAGTTATTTGAAAAGTTTGTAGATGAGAAATTGACAGCCATTTAGTGTTGATTATATAGGTTTTTAATAGATTTTGAGCCTTGGTTATGGTATATTAAAAAGTATCATACCGAGGCTCTTCTGTATGAAAGGAGAGATACGGATTGTCAGAAATTAGAAGAGACAACAAAGGTCGTAAGTTAGCGACTGGGGAGAGCCAGGATAAAGATGGAAGATACCGTTATAAATATAAGGATTCATTTGGAAAGAGGAAGTCAGTATATAGTTGGAGATTAACTGAATCTGATCCATACCCCAAGGGGAAACGAAAGGATATTTCTTTACGAGAAAAAGAAAATGCTATCGAGAAAGCACTATATGATGCAGTTTCTTCCGATGGTGGAGATATGACGGTATTAGAATTGGTACAAAGATATATTAGTCAAAAACGAGGTGTAAAACATAATACACAGGCGAATTATAACTTTGTCATCAATGTAATCAAGAAAGAAAAATTTGGAGCAAAACGAATAGACACAATTAAACTATCAGATGCCAAAACATGGCTGATTAAATTACAGGATGATGGTAGAGGGTACAGCAGTATTCATTCAATCAGAGGCGTTGTAAGACCGGCATTTCAAATGGCAGTTGATGATGATTTGATAAGGAAGAATCCGTTTGAGTTCCAGCTTGCAACAGTAGTTGTGAATGATAGTGTAACGAGAGAGGCTATCACAAGAAAACAAGAGAGAGCATTTTTGGAATTTATTAAAGAGGATAAGCATTTCTGTAAATACTATGATGGAATTTATGTCTTGTTCAACACAGGGCTGCGCATCTCTGAATTTGTCGGATTGACAATAAAAGATATTGAATTTGACAAGCAGAGAATTAAGATTGACCATCAATTACAAAGAACACGCAACATGGAATATGAGATATTAACACCTAAGACTGAAAAAGGTGAGAGATATGTTCCTATGAAAGAAGATGTTGCAGATTGCTTTCGTAGGATTATTCAGGATAGAAAGCATCCAAAGATTGAGCCTATGATAGATGGTTATAGCGGCTTTTTATTCTTAGACAAGAATGATATGCCTATGGTTGCTTTACATTGGGAAAAGTATTTCCAACATATCCGTGAGAAGTATAACAGTATTTACAAAGTACAAATGCCTTGTATTACACCTCATGTTTGCAGACACACCTTCTGCTCTAATATGGCAAAGTCTGGAATGAACCCAAAGACATTACAATATATTATGGGACATTCAGATATAGGAGTTACCCTTAATACATATACTCATTTACAGTTTGAGGATGCCTTAGAAGAGATGAAAAAGGTTGTGGGCTAAAAGGTTTGAAAATAGCCCAGTATTTAGCCCAAATGAAGGAAAAGTTATGCAAAGTTATTCCAAAATATGCTGAAAATGTGAACAAAAACACTGTCATAGAAATATTGCAGAATTGTTGTAAGTGCCGAAAATACAGTAAAATCAAGCATTTAGAGAGGTTTTAGATTGATGATAAAAGTACTATTCATCTGCCACGGCAACTGATTCCACGATTCTCTTAAAGTCAGTAATAGCAAGGCTTGTGGGGGTTTTTAGGTGGATTTGTAACCCACTTTTAACCCAGGCAGTTTTTGTGCAAATGTGACAAAGCAGCAAAATAACAGTGATTTTGGAGATGTGACATACAATTACATATGGCTAAACGCACCTAATCTTAAGTGTGCTTAGCTACCTATAAACAACCCCATCGGGTCGTGTCAAAAGCAGTAAAGATATTCTGGAGTTTGACGCGAGCTGGTGGGGTTGTTTTTTGTTTGAATATTTACGAGAAATGATAAATAATAACATTAAGAATGGTATCTATGAGACGACAGAGTGTTTTTTGCAAGCCCTTTTTGCAGAAAGTTGCAAAATAAAAATGTAGGTTGT
>URYB01000281.1 GCA_900552085.1 uncultured Lachnobacterium sp. | reverse complement strand
GCTCATACCCCGGAGGTCACAGGTTCAAATCCTGTTCCCGCAACTAAGGACCGTATTCGTTGGAATATGGTTCTTTTTTGTCATAAGGAGGGACCCACGGAGTGGGAGGATTCCTTATGACCTACGCAGAGGTGCGACGAAGTCGCATCTTATGCATCTGCAACCAATTTGTCATAAGGAGGCTCATAATGGATACAATTGAACAATTTTTAAAGTGGGTAAAAGAATCCGATAATATTGTATTTTTTGGAGGTGCCGGTGTATCTACGGAGAGTGGAATTCCGGATTTCCGGAGTGTAGACGGATTGTATAATCAGCAGTATAAGTATCCGCCGGAGACCATTTTGAGTCACAGTTTTTACCGCAATAATCCGGAAGAATTTTATCGTTTTTACCGCAACAAAATGCTTTGCCTTGATGCTAAACCAAATATTACGCATTATAAACTGGCAGAACTAGAAAAGGCCGGAAAACTTAAAGGAATTGTTACACAGAATATTGACGGACTGCATCAGAAGGCGGGAAGCAAAAATGTTATGGAGCTTCATGGTAGTGTACTGCGCAATTATTGTGAGCGCTGTGGAGAGTTCATGAGTGCGGAAGATGTGCTGCATTCAGAAGGGATACCGACCTGTCCGGTGTGTGGCGGACCAGTGAAACCGGATGGGGTTTTATATGAGGAAGGATTAAATCAGAAGACACTGCAGGATGCCGTATTTTATATCAGCCATGCGGACATGCTGATCATCGGCGGAACATCGCTCGCGGTATATCCGGCAGCTGGGCTGATTGATTATTATAGAGGAAATAAGCTTGTTTTAATCAACAAGAGCGCTACGCCAAAAGACGGACGGGCGGATCTGTTGATTAAGGACGCTCTGGGAAATGTATTTTCTAAAATTGAAATATAGGAGGCACTATGAACCAGTATCATTATGAAGTTGGCGATATTGTGAAATTAAAAAAGCAGCATCCATGTGGAAGTAATGAATGGGAAATCCTTCGTGTAGGCGCAGATTTCCGTTTGAAGTGTTTGGGATGTGGTCATCAGGTGATGGTAACCCGCAAATTGGTGGAGAAAAACACCAGAGGACTTCGTAAGGCAGAAGAAGAAAGTAAATAAAAGCTGAATTTTGGCTTTTTTCTGGGAAAACCTCTTGCATAAGCAGAAAAATTATGATATAGTATATCCTCGTGATAACTATTTTTCCTTGTTCACAGGCATATCCTGTGAGCCAGAGACCAAAAGGAGGTAAAATTTTCGATGAACAAGTATGAATTAGCACTCGTTGTTAGTGCAAAGATCGAAGATGATGCGAGAACAGCAACCGTTGAGAAGGCAAAAGCGTACATCTCTCGTGCAGGCGGTTCTGTTACAGAAGTTGAAGAATGGGGTAAGAAGAAGTTAGCTTACGATGTTCAGAAGATGAGCGAAGCTTTCTACTATTTCATTCAGTTCGATGCAGCATCTGATGTTCCAGCTCATATCGAGCAGGATGTTCGTATTATGGACAATGTTCTTCGTTTCTTATGCGTTAGAAAAGACGAGGCGTAATATAAGAAAGTAGGAGATCGTATGAATAAAGTTATTCTTATGGGTAGATTGACCAGAGACGCAAAAATCCGTTACTCACAGGGGGAGAGTTCGACTGCCATCGCAAGATTTTCGCTTGCAGTTGACCGTCGTTTCCGTCGTGACAATGACGAGCAGTCAGCGGATTTCATTAACTGTGTTGCCTTTGGCAGAACAGCTGAGTTTTTGGAGAGATTCGGTCGTAAAGGAACAAAGTTTGTTTTGGAAGGCCGTATCCAGACAGGCAGTTATACAAACAAAGATGGTCAGCGTGTATATACAACAGATGTTGTAGCTGAGAACGTTGAGTTTGCAGAGAGTAAGAATGCAAGCGGCGGTGGAGACTTTAACAGTGCACCATCTGCTCCGTCACCAAGTGGAGCTGCCGGAGATGGCTTCATGAATATTCCGGAAGGAATTGATGAAGAGTTACCGTTTAATTAAAATCAGGAGGTAAAGAACATGGCTTACAATAAGACAGCTGAAGGTTCTTCTATGAAGAGAAGACCAATGCGCAGAAGAAAAAAAGTTTGTGTATTCTGTGGCAAGGACAATGTCATCGATTATAAAGATACCAACAAGTTAAAGAGATACATCTCTGAGAGAGGAAAGATTCTTCCTCGTCGTATCACAGGAAACTGTGCAAAGCACCAGAGAGCTCTTACAGTTGCTATCAAGAGAGCACGTCATTTGGCTATGATGCCATACGTTTGCGAATAAATCGTATGAAATGCGGACCAATTGTTTTCGGACAGTTGGTCCTTTTTTGGTGGATAGTCATATCTATGAGAACGGAGAAAAATATGGGACACTTTTATTTTGCGAGACACGGACAGACTGTGTGGAATGTAGAAAATAAAATCTGTGGAGCGACGGATATCGGTTTGACAGAAAATGGACGGCAGCAGGCGAGAGAGCTGGGGCAGAAAATTCTGGATGAACAGATACACATTGATGAAATTTTATATTCGCCATTGAGCAGAGCGGCGGATACGGCGCGGTATGTGTCGGAGATTACCGGGATTCCGGCGCGGGTGGAACCAAGGCTGATGGAACAGAATTTTGGCAAATATGAATCAACACCACGAGACGGAGCAGAATTTCGCGAGGCGAAGAAGAACTTTGTAAATCATTACGATGGTGGAGAATCTATGTTGCGCCTTTGCCAGCGAATTTATAATTTATTGGATGATATAAAAGAAGAGGCAGATGAGAAAGTGTACTTGCTTGTTGCGCACAACGGCATATCACGCGCGGTACAGTCTTATTTTTACGATATGACAAATGACGAATTTGCCGCATTTGGAATAAAAAATTGCGAGATTCGCAAGTATGAGTTCAGGGGATAATATGGTTACATTAAATGATTATTTATATTCAGGAGATACGGTTCTTCGCATTTTGAAAAAGTATATGGAGGATTTGCGTATATCAGCGGTGCAGGAACATAATGAAGTGGATCTCGTGCATTGTAATTTTCTGCTGCAGATTATGGAACTATTGGAGCATAACGATTTCCTGACGGCACAGTCACAGAAGATACGCGAGTTCTATAAATATATGGCACAGGAATACCCGTATCTTTCTTTTACATTTAAAGGGCGAATCAAGTCGCTGATCCGTGCGGAGGGAAAATTTAACGGCTATATTGTAGAATACATATACGATTATTATGCCAAGAATGGAACGTATCCGTCTGTGTCGGAGCTCAAGGAGCGTCTAAATTGTTTCCGGGATTTGATTGCTTACCGCATTGTAATTTCTATGCCGCGGTGCCATCTGGAAAAGGCGGAAGACCGTGAAAAAGAGGAAATCAGACATTTATATCAGATTGCCAACGTATTGCCGGAGTTTTTGGAAGAACGTGGATTTACGGCAGAGCCAACGGGAGGGATAAAACAGAGCAATTCCCCGCTGCTGGATGACGCGGTGCGTCCATATTACCGCGATTATATTGATGGTGAGAGTACAAATGCATATCGCTCACTTCATATTACATTTTTTGATAACAGCGCGCGTTGCTATATGGAAATGCAGCTTCGTACCAAAGAGATGGACGATATCGCAGAGATTGGTGCAGCCAATCATTTGTTTTATGAGAAAAA
>URYB01000280.1 GCA_900552085.1 uncultured Lachnobacterium sp. | reverse complement strand
ACGTTATTCCCTCAGAGACTACAAACTAATTTGCGCATAACTCTTGACACTACCATGTGGGAAGCTGGATGCAATACTAGGATTAAAAGATGAAAATGATATTCTAAATATTGAAACACAAAATGAAGCAAGTTCATTTTCTAAAGTGAGAAGCAAAACATTATCTATAATTGAACAAAAACTTTATGAAATTAAACATCGAAATAAAAGTATAAGTTTTGATGTTTTAAATAAGGCAACGGATATTATTAATTATTTTGTTTTTAACTGTAAGGATAAAGAGTGGAGCCGCTTTATCCTTATTTTACACTCTTACGTAGATTGGTTATATGCACATTCAATTAATACAGCAATTATTTGTTATATTATTGGTAGTGAGCTTGGTTATAATTTAACTCAGTTATCTAACTTGTGCATAGCAGCGTTATTGCACGATATAGGCAAAACTCTTTTACCTAAAGATGTTTTGATAAAGAGAGAGCGGCTAACTGATATTGAGTATGCTATCATAAAGAATCACAGCCAGATGGGTTCTTCTTTGCTGCAAGGATGTGGGTTGCAACCTATTGTGTCACAAATTGTATTGCAACATCATGAGCGTATTGATGGCTCGGGATATCCAAATGGTTTACAAAAAGATGAAATTCTAGAAGAGTCATCTATTCTTATAGCTGCTGAATATTTAGATACCGAAACTACTTTTAGACCATATAAAAATGCACGACCTGTGGATGATGTTTTATATGAAATGAAACTGAAGGATTCAGTGTTTCCTAGATATATTGTTGACATTTTAGATAGCTAATTTTTTAGCTGGTCAATGGTGAAAATTCTAGTTAGCAGTACCGGTGCCTGAAATTCAAGTTGTTGGTACTGCTTTTTATATTTAATATACAATTTCTCAATATATGAGGAATCATAACGGCTCAGAGGTGCGGACGAAATGTTGGACTATACTCGGCTTATAATACAGCAAGCCGCTGTACTAACTTGAGTAGTACAGCGGCTCGATTTTGTAATGTAGGTTCGCTCGATAAACTGGAATTTGTGAAACTACATAGGTGTTCCGACTTCAATCAAATTACCATCTAAATCATAAAATCTGATTACTTTTTTCCCCCAACTATGTGTCATCAATCTATTAACATACCGTTTCGACTTTTCAATATCCTTAACAACTATTAAAACATTTTTTAATTTCATATATTTACTCCACCAAATTCAAATTGATCTGAAAAATGATGGACAACAACTTAGTATGCCTAGCTTGATTGTGTTCCAGAATGAGCAGCTTATAGATAAGGTGCTCCGAATGCTACAGCAACGGCAGAATGCCTGTACCGATGATATCTGCGAAGGAGTGGGACAGCATATAGGGGTATAGATTTTTGTCGCTCTTTTGATAGAGGAAATAATAAATTCCGCCCAAAACGAACCCAATGCCCAAAGCCGCCGGAAGCCCCTGATAGGTATGGAAGGAGAACCGAATCAGCAAGGAGTAGCACAGCACCCCTACCTTTTGTCGCTCCGGCACTACCATACAAACGCCGAGGAAGAAAATCTCCTCATAAAAACCGTTGAGCAGAGAGAACAAAATAAGACTCAGGTCTATTTCCTCTAATACATAGAAGAACGCCCCACCGCCTATATAGGCGGTCGTTTCTTTCCAACCAATGGAAAGGATAGTTACCATATCCATCGCCAAAGAAATTATGACGAAAATTCCAACCGCTGCGGCGGTTCCTCTCAGTGTCAATTTGTAATACCACTGCTTAAAATCAAATTGACGCCAGCGGAGATAAAAGTAAGCGATGAGCAGTTCAAGCGAGGTAGACAGCATCGCAAACCAGTTATCCGCAGATGTAAACTCGGTTCTCTGTGCTAAAATATCGGACGAAACTGTAAAAAATGTGACGGTCGAACTCCAAATCGGTCCGGAAAATAAAATGAGTGAAACGATGATGACATCCCACCATTGCAATTCTTTTCGCTTTCTCTCCATGCTATCCTCCACAAAATCGGCTTCATACACGCACAACGATGACCTGTTTTAGCCAGTTTGCATTATCAGATGCTATTGTTTTTAGTTATTTAACATTACCATATTTAGTACGGTATTCATCATGTGTCATAGAATTATTGTTTTCATCGTAAAATTTCCAATTAGAAAAATCAATTTTCTCGGTGTCGAAGGATATCAAAAACGCTTTTTCATGATCCACCAGATTTATTTCTTACAGCGGGGTAACAGGGAGAAGTTCATTAGCCGCTGGCCACATACCATTGTCTTTCAAAATGGCGAGTTGTAAACACTCTTGTGCCATTTCCATAGCGTGTGTTGTATTCCTTGCACATGAAATCGCAAGCGGTATATCAGGGAAATAAATTGATATACCGTTCATTTTTTCGCATTTATCATATTCATTATAATTAAAAACTGCATAATAAGAAATAAGCATACCATTAGCTCCTTATATCGCATCTATATATCTTCAGAAATACTTTTTTCAGCCTGAATCACATCAAATGGTGGAGAGAGTTGTTTTTCAAACTAACATTCTAAATACCATTGATTTCTTCGTCATATATAGAATAATTTTACCATAGCAAAGCAGGACCTTCAATCCATAAAATAGGAAAGGATGAGAGGATAAGTCGTAACGGCAAACAGCACACTTTCTACATATTACTGCCTACGGCAAGTTTTGCCTATAAATCTTTGTAAAATATATTGACAAGAACACTTGGCAATGATAACATAATAAAACAAAGTAAACTTGGCAAACACATCATGGAGGTAAATTTATGAAGAAGGAAGAAATTTTGTCTAAAGCACAACGAGAAGGTGTGCTTGGTGTCGATGAAGGCACAAAATACATGAAAAATCATGGGCGTGTCATTGGTCAGATTATGTTTTGCTCTGTGTTTATTGTTATCGCCCTCTTAGCCATTATGACAAATAACGAAATTGATTACGGCGTTCGTGCGATGTTTCTGGCTTACATTGTAGGAGAAACATATGTTGAATGGAAATTCAAAAAAAGCAAGATATACCTTTTTTTATCAATCACTGCCGGGTTTGCTACAATTTTAGCTTTAAATGAAGTTGCTTGCAATATGTTTGGTGTGACCCTATGAATGACGGATTAACACTTAGGAATCATCTCAAAGAAGCTCGCAATGCGAAAAATTTGTCACAGGCAGCATTGGCGGAAATGGTAGGCGTTTCTCGCAACACAATCAGCTCCATCGAAACTGGACAGTTTAACCCTACAGCAAAGCTGGCGTTGATTCTTTGTATTGCCCTTGATCGGAAGTTTGAAGATTTGTTCTATTTTGACTGACTGAAAAGCAAATATCCGCCGCCTATCGTCGGAAATTTGTTCCTATCCTTGTGTTAAAAACGGTGTACAGAAAAACGATTTTGTGGTAAGGAGACATGAAAATGCTTCCAAACGGAATCACTGGTTTTGGTGATTTGTATCATTTTCCCCACTAATACAAGAAACAAAGCGCTTCAAACAGCTATGATATTCTATTGTTCGTCAGAATCGTGGTGCGGTCATTTCCTTTGATATCGACATTACAGCAAAGAATTTTATTCAGCTGAAATAGAAATGGGGCATAGCCGTTTGTACATTTTTTGTAATGCCTATTATCCTTGGATGACTTTTGCAAAAGCTAT
>URYB01000279.1 GCA_900552085.1 uncultured Lachnobacterium sp. | reverse complement strand
TGATGTTTCTCTGGAGATGACGGAGACGCTGCAGCAGGAAGTAGAAATTAAAAAAAGCGAATGGGGCTATATTTCGATTGATATCGAGACAGATGGTGCATTTGTCCGTTTATCGGATAACCGGATCACGACAGAGGATTTTCTGGGAAGTTCCTATACATTTAAGTATCTGCTCGATTATGAACGGATGCATATGGGATACAATTTTGCACGCATCAAGTTTTCTTCTGCGTATGAAACAAAAATTATAGAAATTGTTGCACATAAGAAGTCACAGAAAGCTGCCGATGCAGTTCGGGCGCAGGTAAAAGAATACAAAGTCGGTATTATGGAACTTTATCAGGCATATCGTCTGAAGCGTATTGTTACCGGGGTATGGGCAAATGAGACAATCGATATCCTGAATCATTTACATGCGATTGACGGTCAGGAGCCGATGTATATGCTGATGAAAGCACAGGCATTGATCATTAATCGGCAAAGACAGGAAGCGGAATGGATTCTGGATGAATTCAAGCGCACATGTCAGGACGAAAAATCGACGGTTTTTGCTTATTATCTGTATCTTCTGACACTTATGGAGCGGGAGCCTTCCTATGTGGATCGCATGACCGGTGAGATTGAGCTTATTTTTCGGCAGCATCCGGAATCGTCGCTGCTTTTCTGGATTTTGTTGTTCCTGAAGGAAGATTATTATAACAACAGTTTTCATAAGCTCAAAGCAATTGAGAACTGGGTTATGAATGGATGCACCTCCCCTTATCTGTATCTGGAAGCGTATTATCTTATGGTTCAGGAACCATATCTGTTATCAAAACTTGGACGCTTTGAGATACGGATTCTTCGTTGGGCAATCCGCAATCAGGTGCTAAGCAAAGAACTTGCTGCACAGATTCTTGAAATTATTGAATTAAATAAAGGATTTCATCCGGCAGAATATGAACTTTTGTGCGCTGCGTATGAAGTGGAAAAGAAACCGGAATATCTGGGGGTAATCTGTAGTTATCTGATCCGTGCACAGCGGTTTGATATGAAATATCACTCCTGGTTTGAAATGGGAATTGAAGAGAAGCTTCGCATTACGGGATTATATGAGGCATATCTGCTTTCGCTGGATGACCGTGCGATTGGAGCAGTGCCAAAAATTATACAGATGTATTTTCAGTACGACAGTAATCTGTCTTACCGTAAGATGGCAATCCTTTATAATAACATCATTGCTTCGAAAAAAGCGGATCCGTAGATGTATGGCAAATACCAAAAGACCATGGGCCGTTTTGCAATGGAGCAGTCGGAGCTTGGGCATATGGATGATAATCTGGCGGTACTTTACGAAGAAATGCTGGATTTAGGCCTGATCGATGAGGAATTATCGCATTGTATGTCACGTATTTTATTTACACATAAGTTGAATGTATTTGATGCGCGTATTGTCCGTGTGATCATATATCAGAAACAGTTAAAAGAACCACAGATCGTACCGGTCACAGATCAGACAGCCTATTTTCAGTTATATACCAAAGATTATGTGATGCTGTTTGAGGATGAAAAAGGACACAGATACATCAGCAGCATTGCTTACCGGATTGAAAATCTTATGAATCTGGATAAATATCTGGAGCGGTGCAGAAAGCTTGCTGTCAATGAACTGCCGTACATACTGGCATATCTGGACAGGAAAGAATCTTTATCCTTTACAAAAGAGGATGAGGTTTTCTTCCCGGTATTATTGTTCTCAAACGATTTGGACAAATCCTACCAGTCAGGTATGGCCCAGGCGATTATGCGCTATGCAGAAAATGCAAAGGATTATCCGAAAAATGATCTGCACAGATATCTGCAGGAAGCAGATTATGAGGCAATGACACAGCCGATTCGGCAGTATATGATGGAGTCACTTGTGTTGCATCAGTATTTTGATCTCGCATATGAGATGGTGCAGACATTCGGTATGGATCAGATGACTCCGGCAACCGGACTGACTTTGGCAAGTGTACTGTTGGGACGTCACAAAGAAGATCATGATGTCGATGAGACGCTGCTTCGTTTTGTTGCATATGTATTTCTGAATAAAAAATATAACGATGCGGTGCTTACTTACCTGTGCAGGTTTTATAACGGACCGACGGAGCAGATGCAGAGACTCTGGAGAGCGGCGCAGGAATTTGGTATACAGACGTTTGAACTCGAAGAACGTATTCTGGTACAGATGATGTATGCAGGGGAAACATTTGCAGGAGACGAGCTGTTTTTGCATTATTACAAGATCGGTGGCAGAGAACTTGTCGTGCTGGCTTATATTACGCTGCGTGCGCGCGCGTATTTTGTGGAAAATGAAAAAATTACAGGAAATATCATTGGAATTATCCGTGAACGCTACCAGCATCATATGGACCTGAATGATGCATGCAAACTGGCGCTTCTGAAGACTTTGTCTGCGGAAACAAAAACAGATGAAGCAATTTACGAGATGGAAGATGCGTTGCTTGCGGAGTATACAGCCCGTGGAATGATTTTTGCTTTTTTCAAAAGGCTGAATAAACGTCTGGTGTACAAATATCATCTTTACGATAAGGTTATTTTAGAACACCGCGGAGATCCACGGACGCATGTCGTTTTGAATTACAGCAGGGATGAGGATGGTGAAAATTTCATCCGGGAAGATATGGTAAATGTCTATGCCGGAATTTTTGTGAAGACCTTTGTGCTGTTTTTTGGAGATGTTGTACAGTATTATATTGCAGAAGAACTGGATGGACAGGTATCCGTGACAGAGAGTAATCGTCTTTCGAATAATGATGTACTGGCAAAGAATGACACGAGCCGTTTCCATCTGATTAATCAGATGTTGATTTCTGCGACCCTGCAGGATTACAATTCCGAGTTTGTTTCGATGAAACAGTATGCGGAATATGAGGAGACTACCAGAAATCTTTTTAAACTTTTATAACAGGATAAAGACAGGAAAAGAACATGGACAAGAAAAATAATCCATACTATCTTGGCATAGATTTATGTGATGCTTATGCCATGGTAAGTTTCTATCAATTGCATATGGAAGAACCGGATACGGTCAGTGCCATTGCCGGAAGTGAAAATTACCGGATACCGGTCATCCTCGCCCGACGGAAGAATGTAGGAATGTGGTATTACGGGGATGAAGCCAAGAAGATGGCAAAAACGAGTGAAGTTCTTTGCGTGGATTGTCTTCTGCAGCGCGCAGTCAACAAAGAAAAGATTCTTGTGGGGGATACTTCTTATGATGCTGTGGAACTTCTGGCATTGTTTTTAAAGAAAGTTATGGAACTACCACAGAAACTTGGGGCATCCACACATGTGGACCGACTGGTGATCACAGTGGAAAAGCTGACAAAAGATAATATGGAAGTCTTCTGGAAAGTGGCAAACAAGCTCGAACTTACAGAAGAACATTTCATGGTCATAGACTACAAAGAGAGTTTTTATTATTTTGCTTTAAGCCAGCAGAAGGAACTGTGGAATCATGATGTATTTTTGTTCTCCTGTGAGGGGGATACACTATTTTCATATGATTTAAAACGTGATGTCCGGACAACACCACAGGTTGTTACGATTCGGGAATCTGCCCCACAGCAGTTGGGGGAGAACCGTGATGCGTCTTTTTCGAATATTATGACAGAGTCGTTTATGAATCGCATCGTTTCGAGTGTGTACCTTGTGGGAGACGGATTTGATGGGGG
>URYB01000278.1 GCA_900552085.1 uncultured Lachnobacterium sp. | reverse complement strand
TGTCCGGAATCTCCTGATGTAATTCCTCAGCCTTTGCAATCGCACCCTTCATTCCCTTGCTTCCATCGGAGAGAACCAGTTCTGCACCATATGCCTTGATAATGTTACGGCGCTCAATACTCATGGTCTCTGGAAGAACGATGATCAGTCTGTATCCCTTTGCTGCTGCGATTGCTGCGAGTCCGATTCCAGTGTTTCCGGATGTCGGCTCGATAATGGTAGAACCTGGCTTTAATTTGCCGTCTGCCTCTGCCTGCTCAATCATTTCTTTTGCAATACGATCCTTAACAGATCCAGCCGGATTAAAATACTCCAGCTTTGCAAGTAATCTTGATTTTAAACCAAATTTCTTCTCAATATGTGTCAACTCTACTAATGGTGTATTACCAATTAAACCTAATGTACCTTCATAAATGTGTCCCATGATCCAACCTCCAATATTATCGTTCTATTTTTAATTCCTTATTTTCATACTCGGTTACTAGGAATTAATTTGTTGTATTGAATATACACCCATTCCAGCTTACTGTCAACTACTTTTTTCAAACTCATCCGCAAAGGCTGTCCGTTTCTGTAAAATTGTTATATGATGGTCAAAAATCACGTACCAAGGGGAGGTATGACATATGTATGAATTTACCAAAGACTGTCTGATTCATATCGACGAAATCGACGCTGAGCACCGCCGCTTATTCCAAATGCTCAATGAAGCTATCCAGCTTGCCGGGGAGTCTGCGGATGTAACACCGGTTGCAAATAATCTGATTGCAAATCTGAAAGACTATGCAGCTACACACTTTGCACACGAAGAGGCTTATATGGAAAGCATTTCCGATCCGGAACTTCCTTTGCAACGCAAAGAACACGCTGCTTTTACAGAAAAAATAAACGCTTTTGTATTGGATACATCATCCGCAGATGCTGCACGCGAATCGCTGCAGACATTACTTAACTATCTTGCCCACTGGCTTTTCAACCATATTTTAAGCAGTGATATCATGATCGGAAAACTTCCGTCCGAAGCAGAAAAGGCGAGTGACCCATTCGCCTTTACAGATGCATTCAAAACAGGAATCCAGTCCGTAGATGACCAGCATCAACGGCTTTTCGATATTATCCGGGAGACAAACGACCTGATTCACGAAGAACTTCTTCATGACAAATACGATGAAATCATGCGATTACTCACCCAGTTACGGGAATATACGGAATTTCATTTTCATGATGAGGAAGCCTTAATGGAACGCATTCATTATCCGGAACTGGAAGCGCAAAAGCGTGCACATACGGCATTTGTGGAACGTCTGGTGGAGATTGATTTGTCGGAGCTTGACAATATGGATGACAACCAGCAGGACTATCTGATCGAACTTGTTGATTTTCTTCTCAGCTGGCTGTCCAATCATATCCTGGGTTCTGATAAGAAAATCGGAGAGTACATGCAAAAAAATAATCTTGCCAAGTAGGGGAATTCCCTGCTTAGCAAGATTTTTCTTCTTACCAGTCCTCATCATCTTCGTCATCATCCGCGTCTTCACCTAACAACGCTTCCTTTAACGTTCTCCATCCAAGAACTGCACATTTTACACGCGCCGGCATATGGGCAATATCCCGAAGTGCGGACGCCTCTTCGAGAGAATCAATTTCATCCTCACTGGCTTCGCCTTTGATCATCTTCATGAAAATTTTTCCCATCTCCAGGGCTTCGTCTTTTTTCCGTCCGATAACCATTCCAAGCATAATATCCGCAGAAGCCTGGGAGATTGCACAGCCATCTCCGACAAAAGCGCCGTCTACGATGGTATCCCCCTCTGTTTTTAACTTCAGAAAAATATCATCTCCGCAGCTCGGATTCACACCCTCAAGAACAATATCCGCGTCCTCCATGTTGTGTTTGAATTCCGGACGCACATTGTGTTCTGTCAGTATTTCATTATAAAAACTTCTATTTTCCATATCCCATTCGCTCCCTTATACTTGCGATACTTTGTACGAATAAGTCTGCTTCTTCTTCTGTATTATAGAACATAAAACTTGCACGCGTTGCAGAACTGATCCCCAGATGATTGAGCAGCGGCTGTGCACAATGATGCCCTGCACGGACACAGATTCCATCAGAGATCAGAATTTCGCTCACATCGTGCGGATGTACATCATCGATGGTAAATGTAAGAATACCTGTATGTTCTTCCGCTTTATCCGATCCTAATACGTGAACATGTGGAATCGCTTTCAGTCCATCAAACGCACGCTTTGTCACCGCCAGTTCCTGTTTCTGCATTGTTTCAAATCCAACGGACTGCACATATTGGATTGCGGCGTGTAATGCGGCAGCGCCGGCAGCATTTACCGTACCAGCCTCAAACTTATGCGGAAGTTCGGCATATTTTGCACCTTCTCTTGTCACCGAATCGATCATCTCTCCTCCGGAAAGAAATGGTGGCATCGCTTTCAGCAATTTTTTCTTTCCGTACAAGACACCAATTCCCATCGGTCCAAAAAGCTTATGACCGGAAAAAGCAAAGAAATCCGCGTCCAGATCCTGCACATTGACTGCCATATGCGGTGTGCTCTGTGCCCCGTCCACAACGATTACCGCATTTTTCTCATGTGCCATTGCCGCAATCTCCTTCACCGGATTCTCACGTCCCAGCACATTGGATACCTGTGCGATAGCAACAATTTTCGTTTTCTCCGTAATCTGCTGGCGCACTTCATCCAGATCCAGCGAACCGTCCGGACGGCATTCCATAAAGCGGAGCGTCGCTCCGGTCTGTCTTGCAACCATCTGCCACGGGAGTAGATTGCTGTGATGTTCCATAATGGACACAAGGATCTCATCGCCTGCCTCCACATGGTTCAGTCCATAGCTGTATGCTACCAGGTTGATACTTTCGGTCGTATTTCTTGTGAAAATAATTTCCCGCGCGGATTTTGCGCCAATAAAATCACGCACTGCCTTGCGGGCATTCTCGTACAAATCTGTCGCTTCCATGCTGAGTGGATAATTTCCGCGCAATGGATTCGCATTGTGCTTTGTATAAAAATCTGTCTCTGCATCTATGACACACTGTGGGCGCTGCGAGGTGGCAGCGTTGTCAATGTATACCCAGTCGTGCCCAATGGATGCATTTTCCGGAGAACCGATGGATGTCAGCAAAGGAAAATCCTTTCTATAATCCGTCATGTTACACCTCCCCAAGTTCTTCATCTATGATCGCAGCAAATTTTTCATCTGCGATCAGACCCTTCAGGCGCTCAATGCTGGCGCGTGCCATAATGTTCTCTGCCTGTTCTTTGTCAATGCCTCTGCTTGCAAAATAGAACATGGTATCTTCATCCAGCTCGCCGATCGTTGCACCATGGTTTCCAACCACATTTTCTTCCGAGCATAAAATAATCGGAATGGTTTTGTTTTCCACATCATCGCCCAGCATAAGCACTGTCTCCTGCTCATTTCCGACCGAATCTGCTGCTCCTGTCTTAAAGTCAATCGTTCCACGGAAAATTTTCTTTGCACCATCGCGCAAAGCCCCTGCTACGTTGATTTCACTTTCCGTATGTTTTCCAAAATGATTGACCACTTCATTCATATCAATGACATGCGTATGCTGGCCAATATATCCGATATCGCTCTTGAAACCGCTTCGATCGCCATTCAATGTGATCGTGGTATCCGAATAAATATCACCTTTTCCCATATAAATCTGCACCAGCTCAATCTGTGCATTTT
>URYB01000277.1 GCA_900552085.1 uncultured Lachnobacterium sp. | reverse complement strand
AGCATAAACACTGGGCTTGTGGGTGATTTACACCCACGGTTATGCCCGAAGAGCCATAAAAATGAAAAGTAAAAAGCAGAACCTAAAATGAAATTTAAAAGAATTTTAATAAGAAAATCAAAGATTGCGTGCTATAATGAGCCTGTCAGAATTTATGAAAATGATGGAAGGCGAGGATAAGCGTATGAGAACTTATGGACGAATCTTGAAAAATATAGCCGCAGTCGCAACCTTGCTTGCGCTGCTATCATTATTGCTGCCTTTTTGCAGGGTCCCAGCGGATGGACAGAATCTGGTATTGTCCGGTATGGATGTGATCAAAGCCGGCGTAAGGGCGGGATACACTTATTTTATGGTTGGGAGCATTCCGGATACCTTTGTCTTAAAGGCGCCAGTTACGGTAGGAACATTAAAAAGCGCACTTTCTTATGTGCAGGGGGCAGGGCTGACGCGGATACTGTTAGTTTGTGCTGTGGCAGTATTGCTTCTGGTATTGCTTGCGTTTTTTTCCATGTGTATGCTGTTGTTGGCAGAAGGAAAGAAAACAATGGTATTTCCAACGTTGTTTACCGCGGTAATTGTGCTGCAGCTTGCGGTTGTTTTTGTCGTATTTCCGGCACTGAAACTGTTTTTCCTGAAGGGCGTGTACTTGTTTGCGATACTGATTGTCATTGCTATGGGCTGCATTATGATTGGATGGATCACAGGCGGATACTGCAGACCAAAAACGGAAGAAGGCCGGGAAAGACCGGCGCGTGAAGCAAGTGATAAAGAAAAATGCTTTGGGCGAAACGGACGGAAACGAACATTCCACCGCAGAAAAAAATCCGGAAAGAAGAAAAAGAAATCTTCCCGTAAGAGCCGGGGAAACAAAGAATCCGGAAAGGATAATGCGAAGCAGCAGACGGATGAGGGAGCGAAGAGGATGGAGTGGGAGGAATGCGAGATTACCTACGATCCGTCCACGCACATGTACCGGATCAATAATACAGGGGAAAACCAGATACTCCTGTTAAAAGATGAGCAGATTGTTGGAATCGTAGAGCCGAATGCCCGTGTCCGCATAGAGCGTCCGGTCATGCTGCAGATAAAGGAGACAAAAGAAAGCCTGCAATTGAAATAAAATGATTGTATAACTTTCTGGAAAATGGCAATACTTTTCCAGAGGTGATGATATTATGAAAAAACAAAAACCAGTTCATATCGGAATTATTCCAGATGGAAACCGCAGATGGGCGGTAGCGCATGGTCTATCCAAAGCAGATGGCTATCATTATGGATTAGAACCGGGGCTTCGCCTTCTGCAGCAGGCAAAAGTGTATGGAATACAGGAACTCACATATTATGGCTTCACCGTAGACAACTGCAAACGGCCACATGACCAGTTTGCAGCATTTCAAAAAGCATGCGTGGAAGCGGTACAATTCTTAACAACAGAAGGGGCAGATCTGTTGGTCATCGGTAATACCGAATCGAAATGTTTCCCCGAAGAATTAAAAAAATATACAACACGGACCTCTGTGAATGGTGGAGGAATCAAATTGAATTTTCTTGTAAATTACGGATGGAAGTGGGATTTATCGCATATATTGCAGGATGGATTGCCATATTCTTCGGACATATCAAGGATTGATATGGTTGTGCGATGGGGCGGGATGCGACGTTTATCCGGCTTCCTTCCGATTCAGTCTGTGTATGCAGATTTTTATGTGGAAGATAAGCTGTGGCCGGATTATGAAAATGCGGATTTTCGAAAAGCAATGGCATGGTATGAAAAACAGGATGATACCTTTGGCGGGTAAATTTTTATTAAAAACATGGAGAAGGCTAGACTGCCCATTTCAAAGTGCTATAATTGTCTGGAGAAATGTAATCCGCAGAAGGTACCGTATTGCATTACCCGGGCACTGATTGATGCAGTCAGAGGGGATGTGGAGAATGGACTGGTATTCTGCGGGGCAAACGTGGGAAGGATTCACGAAATGACAACGGTACATCAGCTGATGAAAGATTTGACCCGGTCGTTCGTATAAATTTTTATGTACTATGATTTAACAAAAGGAAAGATTTCCAGATGTCTGGTATTGTTTGCACTGCCGATGATAGCTGGAAATCTTATGCAACAATTTTATAATATTGCGGACACGCTCATTGTTGGGCGTGTCATTGGAAAAAATGCGTTAGCTGCGGTAGGTTCCGCGTATACACTTATGACGTTTCTTACATCGGTGTTTCTGGGACTTTCTATGGGAGCAGGTGCGCTTTTTTCTATTACGCCAAAAGAAGAATGGATAAATTCACATAAGGAGACAAAAGAAAATGAATACATTGCAGAGACAGTTGTTTGATTTGCAGGATCTGAAATACCGCGAATTTCACAGTAAACTTATGCCGGGGATTGCAAAAGAGACGATTATCGGAATCCGGACGCCGGTTTTAAGAAATTTTGTAAAAGAATTCCGGAAAACAGAGGATGCAAAGCGTTTTCTTGCGGAACTTCCGCATCAGTATTATGAAGAGAATAATATTCACATGATGCTTATCGCGCAAATCAGGGATTATGAAACCTGTATCGAAGAAATAAACCGGTTTCTTCCTTATATCAATAACTGGGCAACGTGTGATCTGCCGCAGCCAAAATGTTTTGGGGCACATAAAAAGGAACTGTTGCAGGAGGTACATAAGTGGATTGCTTCGAACGAGACTTATACCATTCGCTACGGAATCGGAACACTGATGCGCTTTTATCTGGACGAGGATTTTGATCCGTCTTATGTTGCACTGGTGGCTCGGGTGAAATCAGAAGAATATTATGTGAATATGATGATCGCATGGTATCTGGCGACTGCACTGGCAAAACAGTGGGAAAGTGTGATTCCTTATCTGGAGCAGCGAAAGCTTCCGGAATGGGTACACAGAAAGACGATTCAGAAGGCGGTGGAAAGTTATCGCATTACACCGGAGCAGAAAGTTTACCTGAAAAGCCTGCGGTAAAAAGAAAAAGCAGGTGTCAAGAAAAAATACTTGACACCTGCTTTTTCGTGTGTTAAAGTATCCAAGGTGATTGATGTGGAAGAAAAGTTAGAACAAACCTATTTATATGATTTTTATGGCGAATTACTGAACGAGCATCAGCGCCAGATATATGAAGATTTCGTGTTTAATGATCTTTCTCTTGGAGAGATTGCTTCGGAGGAAGGCATCAGCCGGCAGGGTGTGGCGGATATGATTAAGCGCTGCAGCAGGAAGCTTTCGGATTATGAGAAGAAGCTTCACCTGGTGGAGAAATTTTTATCAATCAAGCAGGATGTGGAAGAAATCCACTCGCTGACACAGAAGTTCCATGAATCGAAAGACGAAAAGGTCATGGAACATATTGCAACAATATCAAATCAGATCTTAGAGGAGTTGTAGGATGGCATTTGACAGTCTTTCCGAAAAACTGCAAAACGTATTCAAGAATCTGCGCAGCAAAGGTCGTCTGACAGAAGATGATGTAAAGACAGCTTTGAAGGAAGTCAAGATGGCATTGCTTGAAGCCGATGTAAACTTCCGTGTTGTTAAGAAGTTTGTCAAGGATGTGCAGGAACGCGCAATCGGTCAGGATGTTATGAGCGGATTGAATCCGGGACAGATGGTCATCAAGATCGTAAACGAAGAGATGGTTAATCTCATGGGATCTGAGACAACCGAGATTGCATTTCGCCCGGGCAAGGAACTTACCGTGATCATGATGGTTGGTCTTCAGGGTGCAGGTAAGACAACGACCACGGCAAAGATC
>URYB01000276.1 GCA_900552085.1 uncultured Lachnobacterium sp. | reverse complement strand
TCTCCGATAAAATGCTGATCTCTGACACAGCAGCAGCATTTTATCGGAGATCAGATTTTAAAAGAAATCCGGGCAAGAGTTGGATTCTTGAAAGAAGTTGGATTGGAATATCTGACACTGACCCGTGCGACAGGTACATTATCCGGAGGTGAGGCACAGAGAATCCGTCTTGCAACCCAGATTGGTTCCGGACTGGTGGGCGTTGCCTATATTCTTGACGAGCCGAGTATCGGTCTGCATCAGAGGGATAATGACAAGCTTTTGCGGGCACTGATGAATTTGAAGGACTTGGGAAATACGCTGATTGTTGTTGAGCATGACGAGGATACCATGCGGGCTGCCGATTATATTGTGGATATCGGACCGGCAGCGGGCGTACATGGTGGAGAAGTTGTGGCAGCAGGTACAGCCGCAGATATTATGAAATGCAAGAAATCCATTACAGGTGCATACCTCAGTGGACGCATCAAAATTCCGGTACCTAAGGAGCGTCGGAAACCGACGGGATTTCTTACGATAAAAGGCGCGAGGGAGAATAACCTGAAAAATATTGATGTGGATATTCCACTTGGCATCATGACCTGTATTACCGGAGTGTCCGGTTCGGGAAAGAGTTCCCTCACAAATGAAATCCTCTATAAGCATCTGGCAAGAAGTCTGAACCGTGCCCGTTGCGTACCAGGGGAACATGATGACATACTTGGCGTCGAACAGCTGGACAAAATCATTGATATCGATCAGTCACCGATCGGCCGTACACCGCGCTCGAATCCGGCAACTTATACCGGTGTGTTTGATATGATCCGTGATCTTTTTGCGGCCACAGCAGATGCGAAAGCCAGAGGCTATAAGAAGGGACGTTTCAGTTTTAATGTAAAAGGCGGACGGTGCGAAGCCTGCAGTGGTGACGGTATTATTAAGATAGAGATGCATTTCCTTCCGGATGTATATGTGCCGTGTGAAGTATGTGGTGGAAAGCGTTACAATCGTGAAACACTGGAAGTCAAATATAAAGGAAAAAGTATTTACGATGTGCTGGACATGACGGTGGAAGAAGCACTGGAATTTTTTAAAAACGTTCCGACAATCCAGAGAAAAATACAGACATTGTATGATGTGGGGCTCTCCTATATCAAGCTTGGCCAGCCTTCCACAGAATTATCCGGAGGCGAGGCACAGAGAATTAAACTGGCTACGGAGCTGAGTAAGCGGAGCACCGGAAAAACGATCTATGTACTTGATGAGCCGACGACCGGTCTGCATTTTGCGGATGTTCACAAGCTTGTGGAAATTCTTCGCAAATTATCTGAGGGCGGAAATACGGTAGTTGTCATTGAACATAATCTGGATGTAATCAAGACAGCAGACTATATCATTGATATGGGACCGGAAGGCGGAGACGGAGGCGGAACGGTGATCGCTAAGGGAACGCCGGAGGAAGTCTGTCAGGTACCGGAATCTTATACGGGACAATTTCTTGCTCCGTATTTATCCTAAAGATTCCTGCGCCGGATGTTGCAGAAACGTTGACATTCGGCGCAATATCTGCTATGGTTGCCATAGACCACACCTTTTAGATCATGAATCTTTGTTTTCGTTTCTATTAATTATGCCCATGGATATGGGTATTCATTATGAGAGAAAAGGTGAATGAAATGTATCGAGTAGGAATTGATTTAGGCGGAACCAATATTAAAGTAGGAATCGTGGATGAGAAACAGAATCTGATCCGACAGTCCTTTGCACCGACGGATGCAAAGCGGCCGGCAGAATCTGTAATCCGTGATATGGCAGATCTGGTTAGGAAGCTGTTGGCAGAAGAATCTCTGTCCGTGGAGGACATTCAGGGAGTCGGCATCGGCTGCGCAGGAACCATTGATGCAAAGCACGGTACGGTTCCGTATTCCAACAATCTTGCATGGATTGATGTCCCGCTTGCAGATTTTATGCACAAATTCTTGGAGTCGGATTGTCTGATTCGTGTTTCCAATGATGCAAACTGTGCAGCACTTGGGGAATCCAAGGCTGGTGCAGCCAAAGGAATTGATAATGTTGTTTTGCTTACGCTTGGCACCGGAGTTGGTGGCGGCGTTATTATTGATGGCAGAATTTTTGAAGGTGCGCATGCCGGAGGCGCAGAGCTTGGACATACTTCATTGATCATGGGAGGCAGACTTTGCACCTGTGGACGAAGAGGCTGTGTGGAAAGCTACGTATCCGCCAATGGATTGATCCGAAGCGCGCAGGAAGCTGCAAAGGAGAATCCGCAGTCTCTGCTGAATCGTATGTGTGGGGACGATTTAAATCAGATGAACGGAAAGATTCCGTTTGATGCCATGCAGCAACAGGATGATACCGCGGAGACGGTCGTCAACCAGTATATTGATTATCTTACAGAAACCATTGCTAATTTTGTGAACCTGTTTCGCCCGGATATGGTATTGCTTTCCGGTGGCGTCTGCAATCAGGGGGAGAAACTGACTGACCCGGTAAACGAAAAGCTTGCAAAGCTTTGTTTTGCCGGTGATCGTGCGTTTGTTCCGCCGGTTCAGTGCGCGACATTGGGAAATCTTGCCGGAATTATCGGGGCGGCAAATCTTTTAAATCCCTAATATACAATGAAATAAGGGCATTGTGCAACTTTATAATCTCATCGCGTCTGATACGATGGGGTTATATTGTGCTATGCAAAAATAGTGCAGCATGGTAGTTCCTTGCACTATGTAACACAAAGTTGCACAATAATTTGCGATTAAATACAATTTTATTGTATATTTTTGATAATAAAATTAGACAGTGATATAATAGGACAAAAGACAGGGGGTAATGGCTATGAGAAAATTATGGAAATGGATTAGTTGTATTAGTTTGGGACTCATGATGGTGGGATGCGGTACGCAGACCACTCCTGAAATCATTATGCCGGATCAGCCGATGACATCATCCGTTACAGAACAGACGGGAAGTGCGGACGCGGACGTATAGCAGGACGAAACTGAGAAAACTTCATCAGGAACAAATTATAAAGTATATCTGATCACGATGGATCTGACAGACAGTTATTGGCAGTCGATTGATAAAGGCTGTCAGGAGGCGGTCAGTGAACTTGGCAACGTGACATACAAATGGATCGGACCGGATTCTCACGATGATGCGTTGCAGAGTGCCTGCGTGGATCAGGCAGTAGCGGATGGAGCCAATGCGATATTGATTGCGGCCAATAGCGCGGATGGAGTCAATGACAGCTTGAAGAAAGCTGCAGACGCAGGCTGCAAGATTGTTTATGTAGACAGTGCGGCAAGCTACGATTGTGTCACAGCACTGGCAACGGACAATGAGAAAGCCGGACAGACAGCAGGTGAGACGATGCTTGAGACTTTGAAGAATAACGGAGCGGAGAGCGGAACCATTGGAATCATTGGTGTCACAAAAGATACAGCATCCTGTGTTGCAAGAGAAAAGGGATTCCGGGAAGCATTTGAGGGAACGGATTTCACACTTGCGCATACGGTTTATATGGAGGATGATGCACAGAAGGTAGCGGATGCGGTTACACAGGGCATGAATGACGGCTATGTCGGTTTCTTCGGCTGTAACGAGGGAACCACCGTCGCAATCGGAAATACCATCAAAGAGTCTGGTGCACAGAGCAACATTGTCGGCTTTGATACATCCGACAATGTTCTGGCTTTGGTTTCAGAAGGTATCATTTATGCAACAATGGAACAGAAGCCACAGGCGATGGGACATGACGGACTGACAATCGCAATTCAGGCATTGGAAGGATCTTATGCAG
>URYB01000275.1 GCA_900552085.1 uncultured Lachnobacterium sp. | reverse complement strand
CATTGTTATTCCTATTCGCCGGAGATGGCGCAGGAATTTATCAAGCTTGGATATTACATCGGTGTCGGTGGTGTGGTAACGTTCAAAAATGCGAAGAAACTGGTGCGCACGGTGGAAGAGATTCCGCTTGAGCGGATTCTTCTGGAAACCGACTGTCCGTATATGGCACCGGAGCCACATAGAGGAACGAGAAATGATTCGCGTAATATTCCGTATATTATTGCAAAAATTGCAGAGATCAAAGGCGCGACACCGGAGATTGTGGAACAGACCACAAGGGACAATGCATTTCGATTGTTCTCTCGCGTATCCAGATAAGAAATTAAGGGCGTGTGAAAAAATGAAAGTTTTTCATACGCCCTTTTGTACGCTCTATACGTATGTATACATGGGAAGTCCCATTAATTATTGCTGGTTGGAATGTATGGACGAATCGCACCTGCGAGCTGTGCAACCGGCATACTCTGTAACCATACACGTCCCGGTCCGGTAATTACGGTATTGAATAAGCCCTCTCCACCAAAGAGAATATTCTTTACACCCGGTACGGTCTGGATATCGATGCTGCAGGTTCCTGTCATTGCTGCAAGGTATCCGGTATCGATGACAATCTGCTGACCCGGAGCCAGTTCATATTCTTTTACATAGCCGTCAAATTCCAAAAAAGCGATGCCGTTTCCAGAGATGCGCTGCATAATGAAACCTTCTCCGCCGAATAAGCCGCTGCCGAATCTCTTCTGGAAGAAGATGGACATTTCTACGGAGGCACTGGAAGCTAAGAAAGCACTCTTCTGTGCAATGATCTCCTGTCCCGGTGCAATTTCAAATGCACGGATAGATCCAGGAAAGCTGGATGCGAATGCAATCAGTCCGTTTCCGTTTCTTGCTGTGTAACGGTTGACGAACATGCTCTCGCCAGAAAAAGCGCGGCCAAACATTTTGCCGATTCCACCGTTACTTGTAGTCTCCATCTGCATATTCGGAGACATCCAGGACATAGCACCTTTTTCTGTAATCATAGTTTCGTTTGCTTCAAGATTGCAAATGACAACTGGTAATGGTTCCCCTTCAATTGAATAGTTCATAAATATCCTCCTTGTTTGTGATAGACAGTTGATCCACAGTCCTTGAACCGCCTGTCGTTATTAGTGTAGCAGACCTTGTGGAAAAGATAAATAAAAATTTACAGGTATGTTGAAAAAGATACGAAAAGACCCGGAATCCATTGGATTCCGGGTCTTTTTTTAAAGGGGAAGGGGAGGGATGAAAAATATTTTATGTATTTATCATTTAATATATATAGCAAACAGAGTAAACAGTAATGTTACCTGATTTTGCACTTACGTGAACCTGATCAAGTTTACCAGAGAAATCGCTGGTACCGAATGCAGATACACAATTGTCATAGGAGCATTTGATGTAGCGGTGACCGTTTGCTGAGCCGGATTCACTGATAGAAACCTTTGCCCAGGATGCGCCGCCAGACCAGCTCTGTAAGATGAACTCTAAATCGTCTTTGCTGCCATCGTATTCGATATAGAAAGAACCGCCTTTTTTCACGTCACTGCCATTGAAACTTCCGCCATTTTTGGAAGTCATAACAGATACTGCCTGATTCCAGTTGCTTGCGGATTTTGTTCCCCAGAACAGTGATTTGTAGCTGGAAGAACTACTGCTTGAACTGCCAGAAGAACTACTTCCTGAATTGCTGCCTGACGAGCTGCCAGAGCTGCTTGAACTGCTGGAGGAAGCTTTCTCTAAATACCATAACTGATTCTTTCCGCCTAAGTATTCCCACTGGTTTACGTTTCCACCGTTTGTTTTGCTCCATGCATAAACTTCAAGGCAGGAGTAGCAGTTGGACATTTTTGTTTTGATAATATAAGCATTACCGGATTTTACGAACTGGAACTTCTGGCAGTCACCACCATGGTAAGACCACTGCTGAATGTTGGTTCCGTTTGAAGTTCCCCAACCACTGACATCGACACCGCTCTTGTACTTGGAACATGCGGTAAGGATGGAGTAGTATCCGTTTCCGTCGTTTACTAACTTAAATTTCTGTGCATCGCAGCCGTTAAACTGGTACTGCTGGACATTTGCACCATTGGATGAAGATGCATTTACGACATCTAAGTATTTTCCGCTGTTGGCGTTCTTGATATAGTAGACACCATCTAATCCACTGGTGTTGTAATCGGTACTGCTTGAGCTGCCGGAAGAACTGCTGCCAGAGCTGCTTGAACTACCTGAGGAGCTGCTTCCGGAACTGTTGGAAGAACCTGTGAATACTGTACATGTCTTAGCAGTTTTGCTGATTCCGTTGTCCCCGTAGAATAAAGTGTTTCCCCAATCGGACAGGCTGGAACCGTCGAAAGAGTTTGCAAGGTCAAGGTAGGCCCATGTCTCGCCGTTTCCTTTCCATGACCATCCCATGTATCCGGCACCTTTCTGCTGGCAATACTGCATAATTGTGTATTCGTCTACATCACCATTGGTGTGTTTAAATCCAAATTCACCGATTGTCAGAGGAACTCCGGTTGCGAGTGCATTATCAATATTTGTACGAACGGTATTTGCATCGCTGCCCGCATATTCATACATATGAATTGAAAACATGATGTTCTTATCGGAATCTGCCTGAATGACAGATTTTCCATAATCTTTGATGGAATCCGGGTACTGGCCCCATCCGGCACAGTCAACCATTAATAAGTTATGGATACCTGCATTACGCATATTTTTGATTGCAGTTTTGTAGCCGGATGCCCAGGCACTGCCGTTCCATGTGCCGTACCATTCGTTTGCAATGTTCACAATCACATATTTTTTATTTGCAGATAAAATGGATTTCATTTCTTTCCAGTAATCGACTGCTGCGTTCAAATCCGAAGTGCTGTCAGAACCGGTTGCATCGTGAACTTCCACGATGCAGACAACTTTGTTCTGTTTACATACATCAATGATGTGCTGTAATTCAGAAGCAGAAGTCTTGGTGTACTGCTTTCCGTTGGAACAGACAATTCGTACACAGTTGGCGCCTTTGCTTGCGGTTGCCTTGATGGAAGTATCAGTCTCGCTGCTGTACCAGGCGTGAGCGATATTTACACCTCTCATAATAAATTTGTTACCATTGGCATCATACACACTTGTTCCGCTTGTGTAGAAACCATCGGATGCTGCCTTCACTGTCTGTGGTGTCAATGGAAGTAGTGTGCAGATCATCACGAGTGTGAGTAGTAACCCCATAAGTTTCTTTGTCAATTGTTTTTGCTTTCTCATACTACATCTTTTCCTTTCATTATTAAGTTTTTAACCCCTTCATTAAGCTAATTATAGGCTGCAAAAACTTGATATTCAAGTTAAAATTAAACTAAAAAATATCTTCATTAATATATACTAAAATAGGAAAATGAAAATTGGAGAAAAATGATTATTGAGAAAATGGAAATGGTAAAAGCAATACAAAAAAACAGGAAAGCGGTTGTGTAAAATGCACAACCGCTTTCAAAAAAGTGGGTAGGAAATAAATTATGAAAAATGAAAATTAGCTAATTAGCTTAACCCATTATAACTTCAACAGTAACTTCTTTCTTATCTGTTGGTAATGGAATCATGTTGCCGGCAACGGAAACACCGTCGACCGTCATGGAAGAAACGCCTTTTTCCACATGTTTTGGATTCTTCACTGTAATATGGTAAGTAACCCCGCGGAAATCACGTTTTGCTTCAAAACCATCTAAAGTAGATGGGATACATGGATCAACAACCAGTCCGTCATAATCTGGACGGATACCAAGAATGTACTGAGATACATC
>URYB01000274.1 GCA_900552085.1 uncultured Lachnobacterium sp. | reverse complement strand
CTGTCCAGTCGCTGGTGCGGTGGCAACGGCGGGGTTTTTGCCGCGGTTCGCGGGGGGGGGGGGGGCCACGGCGGGTTTTAGGGAGCCCCCCCCCCCGCCCGCAAAATACTGATTCTTCCCTGTAAAGAAGCCGATCACCTGCTGAAATTTATCTGCATCAACCGTTGACATAGAGAAAAGCAAAACGAAAAAGCACAGAAGCAGATTCATAAGATCTGAGAATGTGGACATCCATGCCGGAGACCCTTTCGGAGCCTCCTCTTGTTTTCTTTTTGCCACTATTCCTCACCTCCGGCATCACTGCCATTTAAAAGTTCTCTGGAAGCCGGTGTCAGGAACGACTTCAGTTTTTCTTCGATTACACGAGGGTTTTCACCTGCCTGAATTGACAAAAGACCTTCGATTGTGATTTGTCGTTTGATTACTTCCAAGTCATTGTTCACTTTAAGTTTTGCTGCAACCGGGCTGCAAAGCCAGTTTGCAATCAACGAACCATACAAAGTTGTAATAAGTGCGACTGCCATCTGCGGTCCAATAGACGAAGGATCATCCAGTTTGTTAAGCATGTTTACAAGTCCGATCAGTGTACCGATCATACCCCATGCAGGTCCCATTTCCGCCCATTTTTCCCAGAAAGAAATTACAATTTTATGTCGATCCTCCAGACACATCAGGTCTGTTTCGAGAATCGCCCGGACGAGTTCCGGATCCGTTCCGTCAACAATAAGAAGAACACCTTTTTTCAGGAAGTCATCTTCTATTCCATTGGCAGCTTCCTCAAGTGCCAGCAGACCATCCTTTCGTCCGATATTTGACAAATCAATGATTGACTTGATGATTTCTGACGGATTTGTCGAAGTTTCTTTGAACGCTAACGCAATCGATTTCAATCCATTGATAAAGTCCGCAAGTTTGAAACTTCCAAGCGTACTACTCAAAGATCCTCCAAACGTAATAGCAACGGATGCCACATCAATAAATGTACCAAATGCGCTCACTCCACCACTATCAATAATACCAAAGACGACCATGCCCATTCCAAGCAGCATGCCGACCAGCGATGCTATATCCATAGCCACACCTTCCACTTTCTTTTTTTCTAGGAAATTTGTCACAATTCACCTTTTTTTGACAAAATAACCTTTTTATATGATTTTACCAAATTTTTGATAGCTTGTCTACTTTCTTTTCATGAAAAAGAGTAAAACAGACGGGAAGTGACCAAGTGTCTCTCTCCGCCTGTTTTTCCTGCTATTTTATGTAATTATCGTTTCAGATTGATTAATTCTTCCAACAATGTATCTGATGTTGTAATTACTCTCGAGTTCGCCTGGAATCCACGCTGTGTAACAATCATATCCGTGAACTGTCCAGAAAGATCAACATTTGACATTTCCAATTCTCCGGAATTAATTGCGCTTCCATCTGCATTTACTTCCACACCAATACCATCAAACTCTCCAGAGTTCAAAGTTGTCTGATAACAGTTATTTCCAACTTTTTCCAGACCGGATGCATTAGCAAACTGTGCAACTGCGATCTGTCCAAGTAAAATCGTATTACCATTATCATAAGAACCATGAATCCGTCCCTGCTGGTCTACCGAAATACCCGTCAATGCTCCAAGTTTCTTACCAGCTCCATCTCCGGTGCTGTCTCCTTTCAGCATCTTAAAAGTAGAAGTTCCTCCATTATCGTAATTCATAGATTTTGAAAAATCAATTTCAATATCTTTAAAATTACTCTTCTGTGTCTGTCCATTTCCCAAATCCGTTGTATATCCGGTATTCAATGCAGACATTTTAAGCAACTGGCTGACCGGCTTTTCCGTTCCATTTGCTCCTATTGAAACAAAGGTACCTTTGTTTGTATCATATTCGATGGTATAGCCATCTGTACCAAAAATATTCTGAATTTGTGTCTTTTTTGTTGCTTCATTTGCGTCAAGAATCGACTTGCTTTCCGAATCAATTACATCAGTCAATGTTATCTGATATTTACCAGCTACTGCTGTACCATTCTGTTTCACTGGCTTTACAGCAAATTTTGCAGTATAAGAATAACCCAGGTCATCATAAAATCCCAATGTCATGACATATCCGTCATCCGCGTTTACGTTACTGTCGTTTTTATCAAGTACACCGGATGCATAAGCCTTTGTTGTAGCTTCCGGAGATGCTGTCTGGTTCTCCGGAGACATTACCTGCAATGGAGAAACAACATCTTTACGAATTTCTCCAGTTGGAGGGTCTACCTGCCATCCCTGCAGTGTATAACCAGTAGAACTCATGCAAAGATATCCATTACCGTCCACATAAAACGAACCGGCTCTTGTAAAATAACGATTTGTTCCATCACTTACGATAAAGAAATTGGTTGACTGACTATCTGTCAGTTTCAAATCAAATGGATTTCCTGTTGTCTCAGATGCACCAGCTCCTGTGATATTCACGCTTGTAGATCCCGTTGTAACACCAAGACCAATCTGTTTTGCGTTCACACCACCTGTGCCTGTGGCTCCATTGCCACCAGATGCCGAAGCAGTTGTCTGATACATAATTTCACTAAATCTTACACTTGAAGCCTTAAATGCTTCTGTGTTAACATTGGCGATATTGTTACCAATAACGTCCATTCTTGTCTGATGTGTCTTAAGTCCTGACACAGCAGAATACAATGATCTCATCATAATTCAGTGTCCTCCTTCAACGGCTGGTTCAGGTTCCTTCTGTCAGTCGGGAACCGTAGCTTCCATAAGGTCCAGCTACATAATGATTGCGCCGTCAATATTTGTAAATACATTTGTTTGTGCGTCTGTCTGATCCATTGCTGTAACAACCGTTTTATTTGGAATATTTACAATAAACGCAAGTGAATCAACCAGAACAAGCGATTCCTTGATTCCCTTTTCCTGTGCTTTCATAACACCATCTTCCAGTCTTGCGCTTTGTTCACTCGACAACTGAATGTTTCTTGTTTCCAGTCTCTGCGTTGCGTGCTTGGAAAAACGAACACCAGAATCTTTCTGCAATTCTGCCTTATTTTGCTGTTTACGTAAAATATCTTCAAAAGATATATCGGATGCTTTGGGTGATTGTTTTACATTTTGCCGATTTAAATACTGGTCGTTTACCTGTTCAATGGATGTAAACTGTCCTGCAATCGGATTCATAATCATTCCTCCGTTTTTGTTTCCGTATCGGTATCTGTCTTTGTATCCGTTTTATTATCTGTATCAGTATCAGCATCGGCATCTGTCTTTGTATTTTCCTCTGCCTTCTTCAATTCAGCAATACGTTCTTCGTATTTCTGTAATGTCTGAAGATCGTCTGCTTTCACGAATTTTTGCTGATAGCTTGTCATTCCATCGTACATTTCCCGAATCTGTGAAATTGCTTTATCATAATCCGTAGTAATGTTTTCAATATCCGGAAGCTGTGCAACCATATTGGAAAATGTCTTTGAAATCGTTACTGCTTCATAATAATCTGAATCTGCAACAGTATCCAGTGTATCGATTGAATATAATCCATTGTTTACACTGAGTAATGTTTTTCCATCTTCATAAAGAACATAATCGACTTTGCCATCCACATAATTGGTAGCTCCGGTATTTTCATCCTCTACTTTTAAAATAACATGCTTGCCAATAAGATCGTTCGCCATAGAATTTTCCTGTGACTGTTGCATGGAAAGTGTAGCCTCTAACTGTGAAAAAGTCGCAAGCTGTGCAACATACTCTGTGTTGCTTGTAGGTTCCAACGGATCCTGATACTGCATTTCCGCACATAATAAAGTAAGAAACTGATCGTATCCCAGATTCGATCCTGTTGCCTGTGTCTGTTTCTTTGAACTGTCTGTGTAGCTATAATCCAGCTTACCGTCTTTTACCGCTGCAA
>URYB01000273.1 GCA_900552085.1 uncultured Lachnobacterium sp. | reverse complement strand
ACCTCATGAATAATAAGTGTGCATCTGCATTTATAGACCTTTTACTGGAAATGAAAAAGGTCAAAGACAAAGCTGTAGAGAAAGGTAAGGACTTTCTGAGCTATTATCACTATCATAAGTTCGATAAAAAGTATGATGAACTTATCGAACAGGCCCGAAAGGAAAATCCACTTCCCGAAACCACGGAGAAAAAACGTGGCCGGAAGAAAAAAGGAAAAATCCTTGCCCTTGTAGAACGCCTTGCGAATTACAAGGTCTCAGTCTGCCTTTTTATCCATAACTTCAATGTCCCGTTTGATAACAACCAGGCAGAACGTGATCTTCGGATGATAAAGGTCAAGACCAAAGTATCCGGATGCTTCCGAACAGAGGAAGGTGCCAGAGATTATCTGAAAATCATGTCCTACGTTGGCACGGCACACAAGCAGGGACATAATGCTTACCAAGCAATCAAAAATGCAATCTCAGGTCATCCTGATTTCATCTTTGCGTAAAGCTGGTTCTGAATAGTTACAAAATTCTTTATAGTCTTTAGGTAATTTCATTTTTACAGTCTCTTCATAGCATGCTATCTCATCAACAATTGTTCCATTTTTTCCATACCACGAATCTACGGCAGGAGAATTCAATGGTTTATTCTTTCTAATATCTTTTGTAATATCAGAACTGTTTTTATATGTTGTACTACCACTCTTGACAAAGACTCTTTACCCTTATAATTATCCAAGCCGATGACCATCCTCTGAAAAAAGAATACACTTCCCAATCCTAATGTATAACCATAATTAAATTTAGAAATCTATACCCCAAGTGCCACTTCGTTATCTGGTTGTTCTTTTAAAATTTCCTTTGATATGTATTTTGCTTCTTCTTCATCAACCAATTTTTCTGGTATATTGTAGAAAAATATTATTCTTTCTAAATTTCTAAGATTTTTTTCAATTAATAATAATTCTCTAGCATGAAATAACGCAACCGAATAAGCACCTTCTATAAAACATAATGGATTAAGCATTATGTCTATTGCCAGTTCTATCCAACTTACCTTTCCAGTTCTTTGAATCATATACTGTATAAAACAATATACACATATATTCTCTGTGTCATAAGCAATAGTCATTATCATATCTCTTATACTATTGTCATCCATACTTTTACAAATATCTTCTGCCTCCTTATATTTTCCTTGTAATAAGTTCCTTTTTAAATCTTCCATCATAATTTGCTCCTTCTTTATTGATTTACCCATGCATCTGAAATTTTTATTGTACCATCACTTAATTTGGTATATGTAACTTCTACCTCAAATCCATTAATTGTTGCTTTTTTAGAAAAAACTGATTTGTATGGCCCTTCCACCCCAGTATCCATTACATCTGCAATAATATTTTTTATATCACTCCAGTTTTTATCTGGAACTAATTTTTCCCATCCATGATTTGAATTTTTACTTCCATCAATCATGTGATTAATTTTGTTCTCAGATAAATTATCTAATTGCTCCAAATACTTAGATGTACTACCACTCTGGTATGCTAAACACATAGGAATCAAAGCAGTCTTTTTCTATCTATTGCTTTTCTTTTATTCCTATTTCACAATTATCCTGTAATAGATAGAGGTGTGCGTCACCACTCTTGAAGCACTTGTGACTTCGTTCATTGAGACTGCTCCCTCTGCTTTGCAGGATTTTGCGTATTAGCTGGATGTTGGCAGCATATGTGCTGTACTTCGTATATCTAACCAGATTGTAACCCGCATTGAAGTGAGGATTCTATCTACTTATAATTCATAAAAGAAAGGATTTCAATTATGTACATCGTAGGCATTGATATTGGCAAAAATCATCATGAAGCATCCATTGTTTCACCTGAAGGCAAACAAATCGGCCCTTCTCTTCGCTTTGCAACTACACACAAAGGTGCAGATTCTCTTATGAGCTTTATCTTTAAAAACATCGGTAATTCCCCTTGTGTATTTTGCATGGAAGCTACAGGTCATTACTGGTATCCCATTTATTCATTTCTAAAAGCAAAAGGATATACCATCTGTGTAATCAATCCTATCCAGTCTGATTCTTTGAGAAAAATGTATATACGACAAACCAAAAACGACTCAATTGACTCTTTTTTGATTGCAGAAGTGATACGTTTCGGTCAGTTTGGGACTACTTCCATGGCTGATGAAAACATCCTTGCCATGCGTCAGTTATGTCGTTATCGTGATTCTGTCATTTCTTCCAGAACTGAAATTAAGCTCCGAATCGGCACAATTATGGAACAAATCTTCCCAGAGTACGAAAAACAGTTTTCTTCTCTTTGGGTGAGCACATCCATGGGCATTCTGGAAAAGTATCTCACCCCTGAGAATATTGAGAATGCACCAATAGATGAGCTCTTTGAAATCATAAAAGATAAGAGCCACAACCGACTTACCAGAACTAAAGCCATTTCCATCAAAGAAGCTGCAGCTGATACCTTTGGTATTAAGATAGCACAGGATGCTTTCTCTTTCCAGTTAAAACAGCTCATTGACAGAATGAATTTTCTTGATAAGCAGATTGAAGCTCTTGACTGCCAGATTCTTGAGTACTACGAGAAGTTTGATTGTTATCTTCATACCATTCCCGGAATAGGCATGATTGCTGCTGCAACCATTCTTGCTGAAATCGGTGATATAAACAGATTTAAGAGCTCATCTGCCTTAGTTGCCTTTGCAGGTATTGATCCAACTGTACGACAATCCGGTGAATTTAGCAGCACTCATAATCACATGTCCAAACGGGGTTCACCTTACTTACGGCATGCCATTTTTCTCGCTGCAACTACCTGTTCTTTCCATAACAGTCCGTTGAATGCATATTACAAAAAGAAACGTGACCAAGGTAAACATCACTTAACTGCCACAGGAGCTGTAGCAAGAAAGCTTACCACCGTAATCTATGCAGTATTACGGGGTAGTAAGCCTTATGAGCCTAAAAGTTTTTGTTAATGTCTGGTAGTAAGACTATGATTTAAGCCTGCCCGTGGGGAGACTTAGTTGTGATGCAATCTTTTACAAAATCTTCATAAGATGAATATAATTGAAAGATTGCCATATTCTTTGATTCTAGTGCTCTTTCTGAACTCCAATAAATAATTGAAATTCCATTATTCTGATAATATAGACATAAATAATCATCATCTAAAATAGCAAACGGAATGACATCATAATCAAATAAATTTTCCTGTTCTTTATATACTTCTAACATTTCGTCCATCGGAATAACTACAAAGTTTTCCGTTATACCATCAATTAATATATCCAGTGTCCTTTGGGTTGCAATGATTGATTTTATTTCTTTAGGAATAATTCTATTCAGAGCTATTTCAATTGCATATTTCATTTCAATTACCTCCAACCAACGGAAATTGGCTCATTCTAATGGTCTTCTTACCTTGCGTATTTAATGGAATAAACACTCTGTGTGTACCAGTTGGTGTATCACTCGTACTAATATTAAAAGGGTACTCTTTCTTGTATATCATTACATTTTGATCTTTATTATAAATTACTTCATCCGGCTTCATAATAGTATCTTCACACAATTTTCCAACATTAACATCCTTTCCATATTGAGTTTTTTTAGGTGTAGATACAGTATCAGGATCATACATGTGTTTTCGTGAATGAATTGAAATGTAATCCGAAGCATCCAATCCCCCATTTTCTTTAAAAAACTCTGTATTTTCTATTGACTTCCCATAGCTGGTCTCTTTTATCTTCATCTAGTTCGTGAAGAAGCATTCCACCCTGATATACAAAGTTTGTGACCTTGTCCTTTTCGGTGATGGAATCGCGGTAACCTTCTGCATCATAATGGTTCTTCTGTGTGAAATCATCTCCTGTTACGGATACAT
>URYB01000272.1 GCA_900552085.1 uncultured Lachnobacterium sp. | reverse complement strand
GCGGCCGGGAGTGCATCAGCTTGCTTCGTTGCAGGCGGTTGCGTTAGGTTCGGATACGGTGCAGTATTTCCAGTGGAGAAAAGGCAGAGGTTCCTTTGAGCAGTATCACGGAGCGGTCGTGGATCATCTCGGCACAAATGATACACGGGTATTTAAAGAAGTGGCAGAACTTGGCGAGACATTAAAGAAACTTTCGGATGTACAGGGAAGTGTTACGAAAGCAGAAGTTGCCATGATCTATGACTGGGACAGCCGCTGGGCGATTGATATTATGAAGGGACTTTCCCAGGAGACAAAGAATTATCCAAAGACCTGCATCGATACCTATCGTAATCTGATGCGTTTTGGTGTGGATGTGGATGTAATTCCAAGTACGGATGATTTCTCGGATTACAAATTTATTGTTGCGCCGATGCTTTATATGTTAAAACCAAACGTGGCAGAGCGCATGAAAACATTCGTGGAAAACGGCGGACATCTGCTGGCAACTTATCTTACCGGCTATGTGGATGAGAATCAGCTCAACTTCCTTGGTGGGTTTCCGGGAGACGGCTTAAAAGATCTCTTTGGTGTTATCAGCGAGGAGATAGACACCTTATATCCAAGTGATACCAATGCCGTTCATTTTCCGGATGATATGGTCGGACAGGTACGTGATTATGCGGAAGTGCTGCGCGTAAATGACGCGCGTACCTATGCAACGTATGAGAGTGACTATTATGCAGGTATGCCGGCTATGACCGTAAAAGATACCGGAAAAGGCAGCGCATATTATGTGGCAGCAAGACTTGATAATGAATGCATGCAGAATCTTTTTGGAAGAATCTTAAAGCGTGCAGGTGTCAGCATAAAAAGAATGCCGCTCGGTGTGGAATGTCATACACGTCAGGCAGATGGAAAAGTTTATACATTCTATCTCAACTGCAGTGAGCAGGAGCAGAGTGTTTCCGATGTACATGGATATGACCTGCTCACGGAAAAGCAGATCGATGGAACATTGACACTTCCGAAGTATGGAGTCGCTATTCTTGCATAAGATAAATAAAAAAGGTTTTTTATGAACTGTGATGAAATAATCAAATCAAATGATACGTATGATGTCATCATTGTTACAGAAGCACTTGAGAAAATCATTGAGGTAGAGCCGGATTGTATACAGAAAATCAAAGATTCTTACGCAATTTATTATTACAACAGAACAAGGGTACCGCCGCTTAGTATAGAGACCTATACCTACTCTGCGATTCCAAAATGTCTGGGACTTTTGGACACGACAGCGTTAGAAGAAAGTGGAATTATTCAGGGACAGAATCAACCAGCCCTGTCTCTTCGCGGACAGGGCGTTCTTGTTGGTTTTATTGATACAGGAATTGCCTATGAAAACAATTGCTTTCGCAATCCGGACGGAAGTACCCGCATCCGCGCCATCTGGGATCAGACCCAAACACCGGTGGAAAATGCGGACAGTGTCAATGCAGAGGATGTGCCGCCGGAAGGATTTGCCTATGGCGTAGAGTATACGAAAGAACGGATCAATCAGGCACTGCAAAGTGAAAATCCGATGGAACTTGTACCGCAGCGGGACGAAAACGGGCATGGAACCATGCTTGCAAGTATTGCCTGCGGCAGCGAGGATGTAAATGCGAATTTTATCGGCGCAGCACCACTTGCGGATATTGTGTGCGTGAAATTAAAACCGGCAAAACAGTATTTGCGGGATTTTTATTATATTCCGGATGGGATTGCGGTCTATCAGGAAAATGATGTGATGGCAGGCATTGCATATCTGGAATCCATGGCGCGTAAATTGCAGCAGCCTTTGATCATCTGTCTGGGAGTGGGGACGAATAATGGCGGCCATTCCGGAGAAAGTCCATTGTGTGAATATATGAATGATATCGGAGCCCTTTGGAGGCGTTGCATCGTTGTGGCATCTGGAAACGAGGTAAATGCCAGACATCATTTCTGGGGAATGAGCAACGAACCACAAATCGGACAAAATAGCAGCAGTTCCAATGAAAATGCCATCGCGGTGGAGGTGGATGTGGAAGAGAATATGCCGGGCTTTTATCTGGAATTGTGGGCGAGTGCGCCGGAATTGTTTTCCATTTCCATCCGTTCGCCTTCCGGAAATACATTTCTACAGAGTACGGCACGGATCGAAGGGCATCAGGAACATTACTTTGTGTTGGAAAATACAACGGTGGAAATTGATTACCGGACCGTGGGGCGCATGCGTGGCGATCAGTTGATCTTTGTGCGTTTTGACCGGGCAGCGCGTGGAATCTGGACGATTTATGTGTATCCGGATACGACGATCACCGGAAATTTTCATGTGTGGCTGCCGATGACGGGAATGCTTCCGTCAGATGTGATTTTTCTGCGTCCGGATCCGGACATTACGCTTACAGTTCCGTCCACGGCAGAAATCCCGATTACGGTCGGGGGCTATCAGACAGCCGATGGCAGCCTGTACGTAAATTCCGGGCGGGGGTATTCGACAAATGGTATCGTGAAACCGGATTTTGTTGCACCGGCAGTGGGGATTCCGGCAGTCGGTCCGCGGGGGAATTATGTGACTATGACCGGAACGAGTGCGGCGGCAGCGATTGCTGCGGGTGCCTGTGCACAAATGATGGAATGGGGGGAAGTAAGAAACAATTATTTTTTAAATTCGGTGGAGATTGGAAACCTGCTTATCCGGGGATGCAAAAGAAGTGATGACCGGACATATCCGAACACTTCCTGGGGGGCTGATGATATAATAGTGTCAAGTTAGTAAGGAACCAATAAATTCAAGGGTTTCCGCTGATTTAGTCCTAAGAAAAAATGCTGTGAGAACAGCGAAAAATGATTAGGATGAGCTCATTTTTAATCTTGAAAATTGAAAACCGAGCAACTTGACACTAAATTACCATCAATTATTCGGATGGTGTATGAAGTGTACCTTAAAAGAGGTGATAATTCAATATTTGATATTTAGGTAGGACTAAATTAGCTCTTGTGTGGACAAGTTCCATAAAGCTGACTTGGTCCTACTTTTATATTGCAAAAAGGAGGATGCAGGATGGCAATGACAAAGCGAGAGTTAATTCAGTTCATGGACGAGCTGGTGGAGTTAGCCAGCGAGGAGAACAAGACAAGAGCAATCTTGGTAAAGGAAAAATTCATAAGTGATTTTGAAAAAAGTTACGAGTATGAAAGGGAGGTTCAGACAGAGGTTTCCTATCTGCCACCATATTATATAGCAGCTATGCCGGATGATGTGCAGGAAGAAATTAAGCAGAAAGTAATAGCGGCACTTACCGAGCATGGTGAGTGTACCCCGGAAAACATTGAGAATGCCATGTGTTCCAAAATCTACGACTTGGAAGATCTGATTGATATTCGGGAGTATGTAGAGAGGATGGAGGAAGAACAGAGAAAGAAGCAGGAACAGTCGGGGAGGGGCGGCAGATGATAGGAATAGGGATATTGACAGCACTTGTAGGGTTAGTGTTTTATGCGCTGATCAGGTCGGCAGGAATGGCAGACCGTAAACTTGAGGAAATCCAGAGGCTTACCGCCGAGAGAGAGGCGGGTGGCTCAAGTGGGAATTAACGTCAGGGTACAGAAATCTCCAAAGCCTTTAGATGTTATTGAAGTAGAGGCAAAGTTAGAAAGAGATTTGAGAAGCTGTATGCGGTGCAGATTCTTCTACGGAAACAACAGACAGTGCATAGCAAAGAAATGTGTAAAAGAGGATGCGCAGCCTAAAGCAGTGGAGCAGGAAAAGGAAGATAAATGTATCGGGTGTCCTTACAGACAGTCAGAAAGATACTGTTTTCCATGTATGAAAAAGTTGCTTGGAATAGAGGAAAAGGAGCATGAGAAAGAAATTGTTTATGATCTCTCGGAATTTTGAGTGATTATGCCAATAGTTTGTTGGCACTGAACATT